>CACEEB010000005.1 GCA_902558495.1 uncultured OM43 clade bacterium
TTAGTCTTTGATAAAATAATTCCTCCACCGGTTGCAAGGACTATACTGTTCATTTTTATAATCTCTGAAAGAATTTTTGTTTCTCTCTTCCTAAATCCTGCTTCACCCTCATATTCAAAGATTAAAGGTACTTTAACTCCTGTCTTTTCTTCTATTAGTGCGTCGCTGTCAATAAATTTATAATTTAATTTTTTAGCAATTATTTTTCCAATTGTCGTTTTTCCAGAACCCATAAGTCCCACTAAAAATATATTATTTTCTTTTTTCATTAGTATATTAATTCACTTTTATTCCATTCTAATTAAGGTTAATTGATATTTGAAGAATTATCTAAAAAAAATTACTAATACCACTATAATAAACTTTTGAGGCAAAAAAGAAATTTCAATCCATGTTATTTAAATTAAAAAATTTTTTATTACTATTATTACTTGCAGGAATGTCATTAACTGCATTAATCCTTTTTGTAATTGTTTTAATTTATCCAACACTTCCAGATGTTTACCACTTAGAAAAATATAGACCTAAACAACCCTTACAAATATTCTCTCAGGAAGGGCTTCTAATAGCTGAATTTGGGGAAGAAAGGCGAGATCATACGCTTATAAAATATGTGCCTCAAAAAATGATAAATGCAATTCTAGCAATTGAAGATAGGCGATTCTTTGAGCATCCAGGTATAGATATAATTGGAGTAATAAGAGCGGCACTTAAAAATATTTCTGGTCAAGGGCATGAAGGGGCAAGCACTATTACTATGCAAGTAGCCCGTAATTTTTTTCTATCATCCGAAAGAACATTTAAGAGGAAAATTAATGAAGTATTATTAGCAATCAAAATAGAAAGATCATTAAAAAAAGAAGATATTCTTGAGTTATACATTAATCAAATATATTTGGGGCAAAGATCTTTTGGCTTTTCTGCTGCAGCACATACATATTTTAATAAAAAACTTGATCAGCTTAATCTGGCAGAATCTGCTCTTTTAGCTGGTCTGCCAAAAGCTCCAAGCAGATATAACCCTTTAATAAATACGGATTTAGCTATCCAAAGGCAGCATGCTGTTTTAAAAAGTATGTTGAGGCATGGCTATATAGATAATGCAACTTATATACTCGCTCTTGAAGAACCAATTAATTTAAGAGATTCTGTAAATAAGAGAGAACTAAAAGCAGATTATGTAGCTGAAATGGTTCGGCAAGAACTATATAAAGAATTTGGTGATGGAATTTATACAAGTGGTTTAAAAGTATTTACAACTATTAAAAAGAAGAATCAGTTATACGCAAATAGGTCGGTACAAAATAACTTTATAAATTATATGATTCGAAATGGTTTAAATCCCCCTGAAAGTTTTATAAATCTGGAAGATAAAAATTATTCAACTATAAAAGAAAGAGACAAAAATATTCTTCAACAATTAAGATTAATTCCAACTTATGGTGAATTTATACCAGGAATTATTTTAAATGCTCAGCCTCTCAAAATAACTGCTTTGTTAAAAAATGGGGAAAAAATTAATATATATAAAAGAGGATTAAAGCTTCTCCAGAGAGATTTTAAAATTGAAGAAAAAGGAGAGCGATTAATAAAACCAGGAGTAATAATGCGCTTTGTAAAAAACAGAGGGGTATGGCATGTTACTCAACTTCCTAAGGTGGAGAGTTCGCTTGTATCCATGGATCCACAAACAGGTGCAATCCTTGCCTTGGTTGGGGGTTTTGATTTCTATAGAAATAAATTTAATAATGTTACGCAAGCTCAAAGGCAACCTGGCTCAATTTTTAAACCTTTTATTTATTCAGCTGCTTTAGAAAAAGGTATAAATGCTGCTACCTTAGTAAATGATGGTTATCTATATGTAACTGCAAAAGAACTTAATTCAAATGAGAATTGGGAACCCAAGAACTATAATGAAAAGTTTGCTGGGCCAATAAGGTTAAGACAAGGACTTGCAAAATCAAAAAATCTTGTTGCAATAAGAGTCTTAAAACACATTGGGCCAGACTATGCACAAGATTATATTTCTCGTTTTGGTTTTGACTCAAAAAAACATCCACCTTATTTGTCAATGGCACTTGGAGTAGGAGAAGTTACTGCGATGGAAATGGTTACAGCATATAGTGTTTTTGCAAATGGAGGATATCTTAAGAAACCATTTTTTATTGAGAAAATCATTGATACAAAAGGTAGAAAAGTAAAGTTAAGTGGAGAATTAATGAATGCCGAGGTTCCAAGAATTATTGACCCCAGAAATGCATTTATTATGACTGATATGCTCAAAGAAGTAATTAATTCTGGAACGGCAAAAAGAGCAAAGAGATTAAAGCGTTCTGATATTGCTGGGAAAACAGGCACCACCAACAATCTAATAGACGCATGGTTTGCAGGTTATAATCCAGATATAGTAACAGTGACCTGGATGGGTTATCCACAGCCTAAACCCTTAGGTAAAAAGGAAACAGGCTCAAGAGCGGCTCTTCCTATTTGGATTGACTATATGGAATCTATCCTAAATGACTACCCTACAAAAATGCTTGTTGAGCCAGAGGGAATACTGCCACTCAAAGTAAAAAAACATGAGGGTACATTAGCAACTCAAGATGACGATGGGATATATGAATATTTTTATGATGAATTCCTTCCACAAAATAATGCATATTTCATGATTAATTAGTAGTTCAGAAATGACTAAAGATTACGCAAAAACTATTCGATTATCGATTGCGGCCAAAGCTGCTGAAATTATTATGGAAGAAGGTATTGATGATTATCAATATGCAAAAAAGAAAGCTGTGAAATATCTTGATCTTGGTTATCTTGATAGTTTACCGTCTAATAATGAAATAGATAATGCTCTTCTAGAATATGGGTTAATCTTTCAAGATCAAATTGACATAAATACTATTTTAAAGCTTAAGGAAGAGGCTCTAAAGATAATGGGATTATTTTCTGAATTTAACCCTTTCTTCCTGAGCCAAATAACTGAAGGATTGGTTCCAAAATATCCAACCATTAATATTAATTTGTTCACAGATAATATGAAAGAAATAGAATATGTTCTGTTAAATAATAATATTAATTTTGAAATAAAAGATATTAATGTCTTTGAGAAAAAAACTAAAAAACAATCTCAACGCAAAATACCAATCATTTCAATTAAAAATAGTTTCTTTCCAATGAAGTTAAAAGTGTACGAAGAATATGACCTAAAGTTTAGCAAAAAGAATTTTTTAAATACTCGAGGACTTAATTTTAATCAATTAGAGGATTTTAATCCAAATACTATTTCTGTAAAAGTCTAGCTACATCAAGAGCAAAATATGTCAAAATAGCATCAGCCCCAGCACGTTTAAATGCAACAAGTGATTCTATAACTATCTTTTCTTCTTCCAACCAATTATTTTGGCATGCTGCCTTTATCATAGAATATTCGCCACTTACCTGATAAACAAATGTAGGTTTTTTAAAAGTATTTTTTACTCTATAAACAATATCTAAATAAGGCATACCTGGTTTAACCATGACCATATCTGCTCCCTCATTAATATCAAGCTCAACCTCATATAAAGCTTCATTACTATTTGCTGGGTTCATTTGGTAAGTGTCTTTAGAGGAGCTGCCTAAAGCTGAGGATGATCCAACAGCATCTCTGAAGGGGCCATAAAACGAGGATGCATACTTTGCAGAGTAGGCTAGAATCTTCGTGTCCACATAATTATTTTCTTCAAGTGCACTTCGAATTTCCCCAACCCTACCATCCATCATGTCAGAGGGTGCCACTACATTTGCTCCTGCTTTTGCATGCGATAAAGCTTGCTTAACTAATACAGTAACGGTCTCATCATTTAAGATAATACCCTCATCATTTATTAAACCATCTTGACCATGCGAGGTATAAGGATCAAGAGCTACGTCAGTGATTATTCCAAGTTTTGGTATTGCCTTTTTAAGGGCTTTAATAGTTCTGGGTATTAATCCATCATTATTAAAAGACTCTCTTGCGTCACAAGTTTTTATCTTATCATCAATGACAGGAAATAAAGAAATTGCAGGAATGCCTAATTTATAACATTCTTTGGCCTCATTGATTAATTCATCAATACTTAGCCTAAAAGTTCCTGGCATTGATTCTATTTCTTCTCTGATTTTTTTGCCTTCAATAACAAACACAGGATAAATCAAATCGTCAATAGAAAGCTGACTCTCACTTGTTAATCTTCTAGAGAATTCATTACTTCTTATTCTTCTTGGTCTTTTTTTTAGCACTTTAATTTACTAATAATTGTTTAAGTGATTTTCCAGGGTCATCATCACGCATAAATGCTTCCCCAACTAAAAAACTATATATACCATGCTGTTTCATTAGATTAATATCTTGTGATGTAAAAATACCTGATTCAGTGACTGTAATTTTATCATTTGGTATTTCTTTTAATAGGTTAAGTGTTGTTTGAAGACTCACATCAAAAGTTTTTAAATTACGATTATTAACTCCAATTAATTTAGTATTAAGCTGTAATGCCTTTTCAAGTTCATGTTCGTCATGTGACTCTACTAAAACATCCATATCAAGGTCCGCAGCTAAACTTTCAAGTTCTTTCATTTGATTTAATTCTAATGCTGCAACAATTAATAAAATACAATCAGCCCCTAAAGCTTTTGACTCAAATATTTGATAGTGATCAATCATAAAATCTTTCCTTAAAACTGGTAATTTACAATGATTTTTTACTAATTTAATATAGCTCGGATTACCATGAAAATAATCTTTATCAGTTAATACAGAAAGGCAAGTAGCGCCTCCATTCTCATAAGATTTTGCAATCTGATCAGGATTAAAATTGGCTCTTATTATTCCCTTTGATGGACTGGCTTTTTTTATTTCAGCAATTATAGCGATATCATTATCTATAAACTTATCCTCTATTGACTCAATAAAAGGTCTCCTATCATTATTATTTCGGATATCATTTTCTAGATCATGAATAGACTTAGCTAACTTACTAGTAGCAATTTCTTCTTTTTTAGTAATAAGAATTTTGTCTAAAATATTAGTCATATTCTTTAGAATTTTTTATTAATTCATTTAATTTATTCATAGCATTACCGTTATCTATTACCTCAATAGCCTTGTTAACTCCCGACCCAATATCTTTTGTTAATCCACTTATATAAATAGCTGCTCCAGCATTTAAAATAGCAATATTCCTTGCTGTTGAATGCTTACCATCAAGAATGGTCATTATCATTTGTTCCGATTGTTCAACACTTTCTACTTTAATATCCTCAATATTTCCTCTAGATATATTAAAATCTTCAGGATTTATTATATATTCGTTAATTTGTTTATTTTTTAATTCTGCTACAACTGTTGGTCCAGTTATTGAAATCTCATCCATGCCATCTCTTCCAGAAACTGACATAACGTGATTACTTCCAAGAATATTTAAGACTTGAACAAAAATTAAACATAAACTTGGATCATAAACACCCACTATTTGGGATGGAGCATTTGCTGGATTGGTTAAAGGGCCTAATATATTAAAAAAAGTTCTAACTCCCAAATCCTTCCGAACAGGCGCAACATATTTCATAGCAGGATGATAGTTTGGAGCAAACATAAAACCAATACCAATTTTATCCACCAACTTTGACATTTGGTCGTGAGTCAAGTTAACATTTACCCCTATTTTTTCAAGAACATCTGCACTACCACATTTTGAGGAAACGGATCTACCCCCATGCTTTGCAACACGGGCCCCTGCAGCTGCAGCTATTAGAGCGCTTACTGTTGAAACATTAAAAGTTTGAAGACTGTCCCCTCCTGTACCGCAAGTATCTATTAAGTGCTTTCGATTATTTAAAGTCACTGAATTTGAATGATCTCGCATAACCTTTGCTGCAGAGGCAATTTCTTCAATTGCCTCTCCTTTTATTCTCATACCAATCATAAAGCCAGCAATTTGAGAAGATGACAATTTTCCTGTCATAATTTCTGTCATTACATCAGTCATTTGTTTGTCTGAAAGATTGTTGCCAGAAATAATTTGATTTAAATAATCCTTAAAAGATTTAGTCATAATTTTTTACAAAATTCCTTAATAAATCGTGCCCATGTTCAGAGAGAATAGATTCAGGGTGAAACTGAACTCCCTCTATAAATAATTCTTTGTGACAAATGCCCATAATTTCGTCATCATCAGTCCAAGCGGTGATTTCAAAACAATCTGGTAAAGATTCTCTGTCAATAACCAATGAGTGATAACGAGTTGCAGTAAATGAATTACTTAATCCTTTGAAAACTCCTTTATTAGTATGATGAATATCTGATGTCTTACCATGCATAATAGTTTTTGCATGTGTAATTTTTCCCCCGAACGCCTGCCCAATAGTTTGATGACCCAGACAAACGCCTAAGATAGGAATCTTTCCTTTAAAGTTATTAACAATATCTAACGAAAGACCAGCCTCATTGGGAGTGCAAGGTCCTGGGGATAAAACTAAAAATTCTGGATTAAGATTTGTAATTTCTTTAAGTGATATTTTATCATTTCTTTTAACAATTACTTCTTGGCCTAATTCAGAAAAATACTGTACTAAATTATAGGTAAAAGAATCATAATTATCTATCATTAGTAGCATTAGTCTTCATCCCCAACTTGAACAAGTTCAGCAGCTCTTAGAATTGCCTTTGCTTTATTTTGCGTCTCAATCCATTCGTTTTCTGGAACTGAATCTGCGACAATACCAGCTCCAGCTTGAACATAAAGTGTATTATCTTTAATAACTCCCGTTCTAATTGCAATCGCAACATCCATATCACCATTAAATTCTAAGTATCCAACTGCTCCAGCATATATAGATCTTTTGGTTGGCTCTAGCTCATTAATGATCTCCATAGCTCTTACTTTGGGAGCCCCACTTACGGTACCAGCTGGAAAGGTTGCTTTTAAAACATCCATTGCACTTAAATTATCTCCTATGTCTCCCACAACATTTGAAACAATATGCATGACATGAGAATATCTTTCAATAGTCATCTTATCGGTTACCTCAATAGATCCTGTTTTTGATACACGACCGATATCATTTCTTCCAAGATCCATTAATTGGACATGTTCTGCTATCTCCTTCGGATCATTTAGTAAATCCTTTTCTAATGATTCATCTTCTTTTTCATCTTTGCCTCTTGGTCGTGTTCCTGCAATAGGTCTTACTGATACTTTACGATCCTCTAACCGAACCAATATCTCTGGCGAGGCACCAACAACAAAATGATCTTCCATATGATAAAAAAACATATATGGAGATGGATTTAAAGATCTTAAAGCTCTATATAAAGTTAAAGGATCTGAATAATAGGGTTGATTCATTCTTTGTGACAAAACAACTTGCATAACATCGCCCTCATAAATATAGTCCTTTGCTTTTGAAACTGCTTCTTTAAATGCTTCTTCACCAAATTCTGATTTAGCTACTGTTCTTTGTTCTGTTGAACTCTCAATAGCTTTGGGTGGAGATTTGAGTTGAGTAAGATAAGAATTTAGTCTTAATTCACCTTCTTCATATGCATTATCTTGTGATGGATCTAAGTAACTAATAATAAAAAGCTTACCTAAATTATTATCAATAACAACAATTTCGTCAGACAACATTAACAAGATATCAGGTACATTTAATGAGTCTTTTAAGAAATCCTTGGCAAGTCTTGGTTCAATATAATTAATAGTCTCATAGCCAAAATAACCAGCTAATCCCCCTGAATACCTTGGCATATTTAAGTCACTGGGTACTTTAAATTTATTAATATACTCCTCGATAAAATCGAGGGGGTTTTGATGATCGAATTTCTCTTTTAAATTCCCATTTTCAAAAATAGAAATCGTATTTTTATTAATCTTAATTTGAATCTGTGATGGAAGACCTACAATTGAATATCTTCCAAAATTATCACCACCCTCTACTGACTCCAAAAGATAACTATATGAGTGGTTAGCTAATTTTGTAAAAATAGATAAGGGAGAATCAAGATCAGATGAAGCTTCAACCAGTAAAGGTATGCGATTGAATCCCTTTTTTTTATAATTATTAAATTGCTCTTTGGAGATAGATGAAAACATACAGTATTAAATCACAATACTTTGAATATCTATAAAATTGTTAATTGCCAAATCGACTTTTGAGGAATCAATCTTTTCACCAGATTGGTATCCATATGGAACAGTTACAACATTCGCACCAGCAGATGAACCGGCTTCAACATCACTCATTGAATCACCAACCATAATAGATTCATTAGTTTTTATATTAAAAAATTCACAGCTATAAATAATTGGAAGAGGATCTGGTTTCATTTTCTCTAGAGAATCACCAGATAAAATTAAATCTAAGTATTGGTTAAGTCCAGATTCACATAAAATTTTATCAGTAAATATACTTGGTTTATTAGTAATACAAGCTAGTTTTAAACCTTTTGTTTTAAGAAAATTTATTGTTTCCATCACACCATCATAAGGGAGGCTATTATGAGCGATTTGCTCATAATGGCTATGAAAAGAATCTATAGCGTCAACAAAGAATTCATTTGCATCTTTACCTGAAGAAAACTTAATAGATTTTCTTATAAGGTTATCTGCTCCCTTTCCAATAAAATTAGAAATTTTTTCTTCAGGTAATGTGTTCATTTTAAGATCTACCAACATTCTATTTACTGCTAAAGCCAATTGAGGAGCAGTTTCGAAAAGTGTTCCATCCAAATCAAAAAAAATGCCTTTAATATCTTTGAAATGAGCCAAACTAAACCTGAGCCAGAGCATCCCTTAAAGATTTAACGACAGTATCATATCTATTGGGGTCACTATCTTTCCCTGAACCAAATATTGCTGAACCAGCTACAAACGTATCAGCACCTGCCTTTGCAATTTCCTCTATATTATTTGGGTTAACTCCTCCATCAACTTCAAGCCATATTTGTCTTCCACTTTTTTCCATGTAAGTGTCAATCTTTTTTCTTGCTTGAGAAAGCTTATTTAATGTTTCCGGAATAAATTTCTGCCCACCAAATCCTGGATTAACAGACATCAACAATACCATATCAATTTTATCCATCACATGATCTAAGTATTCTAATGGGGTTGCTGGATTAAAGACCAAGCCAGATTTACATCCACTATCTCTCACTAAAGAAAGACTTCTGTCAATATGATCTGAGCCCTCTGGGTGAAAAGTTATAATATCTGCACCAGCTTTTGCAAAATCAGGAATAATTCGATCAACAGGTTTAACCATCAAATGAACATCAATAGTTGCTTTTGTTAAAGGTCTTATAGCTTCACAAACTAATGGGCCAATTGTAAGGTTCGGAACATAGTGATTATCCATTACATCAAAATGCACAAAATCAGTTCCTGATGAGATAACATCAACTATTTCTTGACCTAATTTAGCAAAATTAGCTGATAAGATACTTGGAGCTATTCTAAAATTTTTTTCCATATGTTTCACGTTCCTAATTTTTAAAGTAATAATTATTGTAAAATAGCATTTTAACCCCTTTTAACCTATAAGATAAAGTGAGTGCAATTAATTAAAAATGGAACTGAATGTTATAGGTCTAAATCATAAAACAGCATCACTTAATTTAAGGGAAAAATTTGCCTTTTCCTCAGACATAACTAGCTCTTTGTTAATAGAATTTAAAAAAAAGTGTGCTCAAGAAGTGGTTATATTATCTACATGCAATCGAACTGAAATTTATTTTTATGGGGGAGATAAAAATAATGTTTTGATGTGGCTTGCTGTTACTAAGAATGTGCCTGTAACTCAAATTAAATCACATACCTATCATTACACTAATTTGGAGGCTGTAAATCATGCCTATAGGGTAGCTTCTGGTCTTGATAGTATGATTTTAGGAGAGACACAAATTCTAGGGCAAATGAAGCAAGCCTCTAAATTAGCTGAATACGCCAACACACAAGGAAAGCATCTTGCACATCTATTTCAAAAAATTTTTGAAACGGCTAAAGAAGTCAGAACAAAAACAAAAATAGGAGCAAGTTCAACAACGGTAGCTTCAAGTATATTAAAAGTATCAAAAAGTATATTTGGCGACATAACCCAAACAAGCATACTTTTTGTAGGCGCAGGAGATATGGCGGAGCTTTGTGCAAAATATTTTACAGATCAAAAACCACAACAATTAACAATCGCAAATCGATCAATGCAAAAAGGCAAAATGCTTGCTGAAAAAATAAATTGCCAATCTATTCTTTTGGGAGATGTTCATCACCATATTTCCAACTATGATATTGTCATTTGCTCAACGAGCAGTCAATTGCCAATCATTGGTATGGGAATGATTCAAAATGCCCTTCAAACCAGAAAACATAAACCGATGCTCTTAGTAGATTTAGCAATACCAAGAGACGTTGAAGTTGAAACTGGAACACTGGATGATATCTTTCTTTATACTTTTGACGATTTAGCAAAGTTAGCTCAAGAAGGAGTTAAAAATAGAGAAAGTGAAATAATAAACGCGACAAAAATTATAGAAAAGAAGGTTCAAACATATAAAGAAAAAATAGAACAAAAAACAATCACTCCAACAATAAAGCTTTTACGTAATCAATTTGAAAAAATAAGAAAAGAGGAATTATTAAAGGCAGAGAAGGCAATTAGTAAAGGTACCTCAATTAATGAAGTTATGGACAAATTTAGTAAAACATTATCGAAAAAATACCTTCACCATCCTACAAAAGTATTTAATGAATTATCAAATCAGGAATTTGAAAAAGCATTAGCGATTTTAAAAAAAATATATAAGGTTGAAGATTAAATATGAAAGAGTCGATGCAGAATAAATTAAATATGCTTCAAGTACGACTTGATGAATTAAATAACGAATTAAGTAGTGAATCTGCAACCAATGATATGGAAAGATATAAAAAAATTTCAAAAGAACATTCAGAAATCTTACCCGTTGTTGATCTTTACAAAGAATTTATTCAACTCACAAAAGATATTGATGATGCAAAGGAAATGCTTTCTGATCCTGAAATGAAAACATTCGCACAAGAGGAAATAGAATACAACAAGGAAAAAATCATAGCATTAGAAGAGAATCTTCAAAAACTTCTACTTCCTAAAGATCCAAACGATGAGAAAAATATTTTCATAGAGATACGAGCCGGTGCGGGAGGGGATGAATCTGCACTTTTCGCTGGTGATATATTCCGAATGTACACAAGATTTGCAGAAAGAATGAAATGGCAGATTGAAGTTATATCGTCAAATGAATCAGAAGTTGGTGGCTTTAAAGAAATCATAGTGAAAATAAATGGGCAAGGAGCATATTCAAAGCTTAAATTTGAGTCTGGTGGCCATAGAGTGCAAAGAGTCCCAGATACTGAAACACAAGGAAGAATACATACATCTGCTTGCACTGTTGCCGTTCTGCCTGAAGCCGATGAAATCAGTGATGTTGATATAAATCCTGCCGATATTCGTATCGATACATATAGAGCATCTGGAGCAGGAGGTCAGCACATTAATAAAACAGATTCTGCGGTTCGTATTACCCATACTCCAACTGGTATTGTTGTCGAATGTCAAGATGATAGATCACAGCATAGAAATAAAGCACAAGCTATGAGTATATTAGCTGCCCGAATAAAAGATAATCAAATTAGTGAGCAACAATCAAAAATTGCAACAGAAAGGAAATCTCTCATTGGCAGTGGAGATAGAAGTGAGAGAATTCGAACCTATAATTTCCCTCAAGGAAGGATCAGTGATCATAGAATAAATTTAACCTTGTATAAGATAGATTTTATTATGGATGGTGACTTAACCGAACTTATCGACGCATTAACTGCTGAGCATCAAGCAGATTTACTATCACAACTTGATGAGGGTTAAATATGGATTCAATTGGTTCTTACAAAAAAAGGATTACCCAAGAACTCTCAGAAAAAATTAATTTAACTTTAAGAGAAGCTGAACTTGAAGCGCAATTTATTATGCAACATGTATTAAAAGAATCGTCCTCCAATTTAATTATTAAAAAAAATGAAATTGTTTTAAAAAAAGATATAGCTAATATAGAAAATATTATTAGGCAAAGGTTAGATGATTTACCTCTTCCTTATATTTTAAAGGAATGGGATTTTTACGGACATACTTTTCGAATATCTAAAGATACACTGATACCCAGACAAGATAGCGAATTACTTATAGATATAATATTGCAGAAATATGATTTAAATTCACCTTTAGAGATATTAGATTTAGGAACTGGGTCAGGAATTATAGGTATTACACTCGCTAAAAATTTTAAAAAATCAAATGTTTTGCTTGCTGATATATCGATAAAAGCAATTAAAGTTGCAAAAAAAAATATTGAAGCCAATTATCTTCAAAATATTCACTATGTTCATAGTAATTGGTTTGAAAATGTTGATAATACAATGTTTGATATTATAGTAAGTAATCCCCCATATATCTCTAAAGAAGATCCTCATTTAAAGCAGCCCGAGTTAATAAAACAACCACAAGTTGCTCTAGTTTCTGATGATGAAGGATTACAAGACATAAAAGTGATAGTAGGAAATGCTTCAGGATATTTAAGAAAAATGGGAATACTTCTTATTGAACATGGCTACAATCAAGCAAACAAAGTAAAGCAAATTTTTACTGATAACAAGTTTAATCAAATTGAGCAACATAAAGATATTAACAATAAAATTCGTGTAACCGTAGGTGTTAAAATTTAATATCGATGATACGATTCAGCTAGTATAATTTGGTAATGAAAGAAAAAAATTCAGTTGGCATTGTAAAGTCATCACTATTTTATAGTTCTAATCATTTAGATCTTGAATCTGGCATACGACTTGATTCTTATGAATTAATGTATGAGACCTATGGCTCATTAAATAAGAAAAAAAATAATGCAATATTAGTATGTCATGCATTATCTGGAAATCATCATGTTGCTGGACGTTATTCAAAAGAGGATAAGTATCCTGGTTGGTGGGATAATCTCGTTGGTCCCGGAAAACCTTTAGATACAAATAAATTTTTTGTTATTGGTGTTAATAATTTAGGTGGTAGTGATGGAAGTTCTGGACCTAAAAGTATAAATCCTAAGACCAAAAAAATTTGGGGCTCATCGTTCCCAATTATTACTGTCCAAGACTGGGTAACAAGTCAAAATGAATTAATAACTTATCTTGGTATTAATAAATTAGCTGGAGTACTTGGTGGAAGTCTTGGTGGTATGCAAGCACTGCAATGGTCAATTCAGTACCCTGAAAAATTAGCAAATTCGATTGTTATTGCAGCAGCACCCAATTTGACTGCTCAAAATATTGCCTTTAATGAGGTAGCAAGACAATCAATCTTAACTGACCCAGATTTTAATAACGGTAATTTTTATACAACAAAAAAGCTACCGAAACGCGGCCTCAGAATTGCTCGCATGCTTGGACATATTACTTATTTATCAAATGATGTAATGGGTTCTAAATTTGGAAGAAAAAAAATAAATAAGAATAAAAATCATCAATATAGTTTTAATACTGAGTTTGAAATAGAGTCCTATTTAAATTATCAGGGAGATAAGTTCGCGAATGAGTTTGATGCTAATACTTATATAAGAATGACTAAAGCACTAGACTATTACGATCCAGCTAAAAGTAATGTTAAGAATTTAAGTAAAGTATTAAAAAAAGCCAAAGCAAATTTTCTTGTTATCTCATTCTCAAGCGATTGGAGATTTTCATCAGAGCGATCCAAAGAAATTGTAAAAGGTTTATTAGATAATAATATTAAAGTGAGTTATGCAGAGCTTTCTGCTGTTAGTGGGCATGATGCTTTTTTAATGGAAGATGAGCATTATCATGGAATTATTAAATCTTATTTTCAAAAAGTACATAAACAGCTATGAAAAACTATAATCCCAAAAATAGGTATGACTTTTCAGTTATCGAGCAATGGGTCAGTCCTAATGCAAGAGTTTTAGATTTGGGTTGTGGTGATGGAATGCTTCTTAACTATTTAAGTACTCATAAAAATACAACTGGTTTTGGTATAGAAAAGGATAAAGATAATTGGTTACTGTCTTTAAAAAATGGTTTGGATGTCATTCAAATGGACTTAGAATCTGGACTTGCAGGTTTTGAAGATAATTCATTTGATGTTGTAATACTTTCTAGAACAATTCAATCAATGCGTAATATTGAAAGCATTATGAATGAAATGCAAAGAGTCGCTAAAGTTATAATCGTTACATTTCCCAATTTTGGCTATTGGAAAAATCGATTGCAAATTTTAAAAGGAACTATGCCTGTCTCTAAAGAACTTCCTTTTAGTTGGTTTAATACTCCTAATATTCATTTATGCACCATTCATGATTTCGATAACTTTTGTAATTCTCATAAAATTAAAGTTGTTGAAAGACATATTATTACTGATAAAAAAGCAATCAAGTTTTATCCTAATTTGTTTGGAGCCTTGGCATTATATAAATTAGTCAAAAAATGACCAATATACAAACCAATGAGATTTTGTGGAAAGAATTATTAAATAAAAAAATTATTATTTGCTTTTTCACAGGATTCACCTCTGGTCTTCCCCTGTTTATATTAATAAGCTTATTACCTGCTTGGTTGAGTGAAAGCGGTTTAGAATTGAAATCCATAGGACTTTTTGCATTAATACAGTTCCCGTTTACCTGGAAATTTATATGGGCTCCTTTATTTGACAGGTTTTCTTTTTCAATGGGCAGAAGAAGGGGATGGTTAATAATCTTTCAAGTCTTACTTTTAATATCTATTTCTGTAGCTGGATTCCTTTCTCCAACCTCACAAATTACCATTGTTGCGTTAATATCAATAATTATCGCTTTTTTTAGCGCAAGCCAAGATATAGTTATAGATGCATATCGCCGAGAACTTTTGCTCGATCATGAATTAGGGCTAGGTAATGCAATCCATGTTAACGCATATAAAATTGCAAGTCTTATTCCTGGATCACTTTCTCTAATATTGGCAGATATCTTTGCATGGGACCTAGTATTTTTAATTACTGCATTATTTATGCTACCGGGAATAGCTCTAACTCTTCTTATAAAAGAACCTCAGCTTAAAACATTACCCCCAAGAACCTTAAAAGAGGCTGTGGTTGAACCTTTTAAAGAATTCAAAAATAGAAAAGGTTTAAAGGAAGCTTTACTTATTTTACTCTTCATTTTTTTATATAAAATCGGTGACAGTATGGCAACCGCTTTGGCAACACCATTTTATCTAGAGCTTGGTTTTTCTATGACTGAAATTGGTTTAATTGCTAAGAATGCAGGATTATGGCCGGGTATTGCTGGAGGCTTACTTGGGGGAGTATGGATGATAAAACTTGGCATTAATCGCGCACTATGGATTTTTGGCATTATGCAAATGTTTGCTACATTAAGCTTCGCTTGGCTTGCAAGCGTTGGCGATAACAATCTTATATTAGCTATAACTGTTGGATTAGAATTTTTTGCTGCTGGTTTGGGCACCACGGCATTTATTGCTTACATTGCCAAAACAACAAATCCAAAATATACCGCTACCCAATTTGCTCTTTTTACCAGTCTTGCATCAGTTCCCCGAACGCTCACTAACGCTTCAACAGGTTATTTAGTAGAGTTTTTTGGGTGGTATGACTTTTTTATTGTTTGTTTCCTTTTAGCAATACCAGGCATGCTATTACTTTTTAAAATTGCTCCTTGGAATCAATCCAATACTTCATAATTGATAATAAGTGGCGCATGATCACTAAAACGCTGATCCTTGAAAATATTACAATTAACTGATTTATTTGCTAAAGCTTGGTTTGCAATTTGGTAATCAATTCGCCATCCAACATTTTTTAGCCAAGCTTGTCCTCTATTACTCCACCATGTATAACATTCTTCTTTTGTATCTGGATATAACTTTCTATAAACATCTATCCATCCTGTTTGAAATAGATTGGTAAGCCAATCTCTTTCTTGAGATAAGAAACCGGAATTATTTCTATTACCTTTATAATTTTTTAAGTCAATTTCTTGATGTGCAATATTGAAATCACCACATACTGCAACATATTGGTTCTGAGATAATTTGTCATCCAAAAGTAATTTAATATCCCCCAACACTTTATATTTAAAGTTTTGACGCTCATCACCACTAGATCCTGAGGGAAGATATAGGGACAAAATTGAAAAATTTTTAAAATTAAGCTCTATATAACGCCCTTCATCATCAATTGATGGAATACCCATCTTGGTTTTATATTCTAAGGGGGTATTTTTTGAATAAACCCCAACTCCGCTATAGCCCTTCTTTTGAGCATAACTAAAGAAACCTTCATACCCTTCTGGTTTCAACATTTCTAATGTCAGATCTGCCTCTTGAGCCTTTAATTCTTGTAAGCAAATGTAATCTGGTTGCTGCAATTGAATCCACTCAAGGAAACCTTTTCGGCAAGCAGCACGGATTCCATTTAAATTTAAGGTTATAATCTTCATAAATTTGAAATTAAAAAATATGACTCATAACATACCATCTTTTATTAATTTAGCCATTAAAAAGAAAGTTCTTCAATTTGGAGAATTTACTACTAAAGCTGGCAGAAAAAGCCCGTATTTTTTTAATCTTGGAAACTTCAACGATGGAGAAAGTATACGTGAACTTGGTAAGTATTACGCTCAAATCATTGTGAACAGCAATATTGAATTTGATATGATTTTTGGTCCTGCCTATAAAGGTATTCCTCTCGTAAGTTCAATAGCTATTGCATTAATGGAACACAATATAAATATTCCTTACTCCTTCAATAGAAAAGAAATCAAAGATCATGGTGAGGGGGGAATAATCATAGGTGCGCCTGTTCGCGGTAGAGTCCTTATTATTGATGATGTTATTTCGGCAGGTACTTCCATTAATGAAGCTGTATCTATAATAGACGGTAATGATGGAAGTGCATGTGGAATTATTGTAGCTATTGATAGGCAAGAAAAAGGGGCAGGGGATATATCAGCTATTCAAGATGTATCGAATAAATTTAATATTCCAACTCTATCAATAATAACTCTAGACAATATTATTGAATACCTTGCAAGTCAAAATACTTTTAAGAATGAATTGAAATTTATCAAAGAATATCGAAAAGAATATGGAGTTAGTTAGACAATTTCTTTTTGAGTATCTCATTTACCTGCGATGGATTTGCCTTACCCTTTGAGGCCTTCATTACTTGGCCAACTAAGGCGTTAAATGCCTTTTCTTTACCAGACTTAAATTCGTCTATCATGTTTGCGTTACTGTCTAATATTTGATCAACAAGGCCTTCCACTTCAGAGCTATCTGAGATTTGTTTAAGCCCCATCTTTTCAATTAGCTCCTCAACACTCTCTTCAGGATTTTTCCATAGCACTTCAAAAACTTTTTTAGCTGCATTATTGGAGATAGTTTGATCTTCTATTTTTAGAATCAATTCAGCTAACTTTTCAAATGTTACTGGACTATCAAGGATGCTCATTTCTCCGTCATTTAGTCTTGAAAATAAATTAACTACGATCCAGTTAACTGATAACTTCGCTGATGCCCCTTTATTTATCATCCCAATAAAATAATCAGCAACATCTTTATTAGATGTAATTTCAGTTGCATCATACATAGAAAGTCCAAGATCCTTCACAAATCTACTTTGCATCTCAGAGGGTAATTCAGGTAAAGAGTCTTTGATAATAAGCATATCTTCCTCAGTTACTATCAATGGTAATAAATCAGGGTCAGGAAAATAACGGTAATCATTCGCCTCCTCTTTAGATCGCATGGCCTTCGTTTCTCCAGTATCTGGATTGAATAAAATAGTAGATTGTTCTATCAACCCTCCATCCTCTATAGTTTCTATTTGCCAGTTCACCTCATAATCAATGGCTTGCTTAATATATTTAAAAGAATTTAAATTTTTAATCTCTCTTCTTGTACCAAGCACATCAGAGCCTTTTTTCTTAACAGAAACATTTACATCACAGCGAAAATTACCCTCTTGCATGTTGCCATCACAAATACCAATCCATTGAACCAAATCATGTAATTTTTTTGCATAAGCAACTGCTTCTTCCGCTGAACTCATATCTGGTTCAGTAACTATTTCCAAGAGGGGGGTCCCCGCACGGTTTAAATCTATTCCTGATTTACCATGTGATAAACCATGAGATGATTTTCCAGCATCCTCCTCTAAATGTGCCCTTAAGATTCTTACATCTTTAGTGTGATTATCTATCAGAATTGATAGTTTTCCTTCTCCTACTATTGGTAATTCGAACTGGCTTATTTGATAGCCTTTTGGTAAATCAGGATAAAAATAATTTTTTCTTGCAAAGATAGATTTTCTATTTATTATTGCGTCAATAGATAATCCAAATTTTATAGCGCAATTCACAGCCTCCTGATTTAATACTGGTAAAACTCCAGGATAAGCGAGGCTTACAAGACACCCTTGGGAATTAGGCTCATTTCCAAAAGAAGTGGAGGCACCTGAAAATTGCTTAGTTTTAGTTTTGAGTTGCACATGCGTCTCAATACCAATAACAATATCCCAATCCACTAAGAAATCCCCTCTGGTATCTTTAGATGCCAGTCACTGCTCAATTGAAATTGATGCGCAATATTTAACAATCGACCTTCTTCAAAATAATTTCCAATTAATTGTAAGCCTACAGGCAAATTATTAGATAATCCGGCGGGAATACTCATAGCTGGTAAGCCAGCTAAGTTTGTAGATATTGTGTAAATATCCTGAAGATACATAGCAAGAGGATCTTCTTTCTTTTCTCCGGAACCAAAAGCTACAGAAGGTGCAGAAGGACCCATAATAACGTCACATTTTTTAAAAGCCTGCTTAAAGTCATTTGATATTAATCTTCGAATTTTTTGAGCTTTTAAATAATAAGCATCGTAATAGCCAGCACTTAAAACATAAGTTCCTATTAGAATTCTTCTTTTTACCTCTTCCCCAAAACCTTCTTGCCTTGTTTTGAAATACATATCCATTAAGTCATCATATTCCTTGGTACGGTATCCATATCGAACTCCATCGTAACGAGAGAGATTACTTGATGCTTCTGCAGGAGCAATGACGTAGTAGACCGGAATAGCCAAATCTGAGTTAGGTAATGAAATATCAACTAACTCAGCACCTAATTTTTTATACTTGTCTAATGCTTCTTCGATAATCTTTTGTACCGAAGCGTTCAAACCATCACCAAAAAATTCTTTTGGTATACCAATTTTTAATCCTTGAATTGGATGATTTAAATTAGTTGTGTAGTCTTCTTTTTTATGGTCAATACTTGTTGAATCTTTATGGTCATGAGATGCCATTGAGTTTAGGAGCATGGCACAATCTTCTGCACTAGGAGCCATTGGCCCTGCTTGATCTAAACTTGATGCAAAAGCAATCATTCCATAGCGTGACACTAGTCCATAAGTTGGTTTTAAGCCAGTAAAACCGCATAAAGATGCAGGTTGTCGAATAGAGCCGCCTGTATCTGTGCCTGTGGCAGCAGGGGCCAACCTAGCCGCTACCGCTGATGCACTCCCTCCTGAACTGCCTCCAGGTACACAATCTAAATTCCATGGATTCTTTACTGAACCAAAATATGATGTTTCATTTGAAGAACCCATCGCAAATTCGTCCATATTGGTTTTACCCAAATTAACCGCATCGATATCATTAAAATTTTGTATTACCGTTGCATTGTATGGTGCAATAAAGTTTTCCAGCATTTTTGAACCACATGTAGTTCTCCATCCTTCAGCACAAAAAATATCCTTTTGAGCAATAGGAATTCCAGTTAAAGGTTTATGTTCCCCCTTTGATATTTTATCGTCTGCCATTTTAGCCATTGATAGACTTGAGGATTCATCAATAGTAATAAAAGCATTTAACTGTTTATTATATTTTTTGATACGACTTAAAAAGAACTCCGTAAGCTCAAGGCTTGAGAAGGTTTTATCATTCAAATTTTGTGAAAGTTGTTTTAAGGATAGATTCAGCATGATTTATTCAATGACTTGAGGAACCATAAATAGATAATCCTCTGCCTCGGGTGCAAGTGGCATCGTTTTTTTTCTAATATCTGATTCAGAAACCTCATCTTTTCTTAAGGGTTGATTTACATCAAGAGCATGCGACATTGGCTCAATACTATCTGTATCAATCTTTTGCATTTCATCAATCAAATTCATTATTCCAGTAAGTTTCTTCTCTAACAAAATAGATTCATCCTGAGAAATCTTAATTCTTGCAAGATAAGCAATTTTTTTAATATCGTCTTGGCTAATTGTCATAGTGAAAAATTTAAATAAGTTGTTAAGAAAACGTCTATAATCAGTTATTATACATAGGATTTATTAAAGAAATCCTATCCAGTTTGTGTTAAAAATTTATTAAAGTACGAATCATATCAAAATTATGTTTAACAAACTACTTCAAAATTTAGTCGACAACGATATTGCAATCGATTTAGGAACTGCCAACACCTTAATATTTGCTAAAGGCAAGGGTATTGTTCTTGATGAGCCATCTGTAGTAGCTATAAGACATGAGGACGGCGGGCCAAATGGACCTTTTACAAAAAAAGCCTTATTAGCGGTTGGCACCGAAGCAAAGACAATGCTTGGCAGATCGCCTCAGAATATTCAAGCCATCAGACCTATGAAAGACGGGGTTATTGCTGACTTTAACATTACTGAGGAAATGATTAAGTACTTCATAAGTAGGGTTCATAGCATGAATTGGTTCACCCCAAATCCAAGGATTGTTATTTGTGTTCCATATGGGGCAACACAAGTAGAAAGAAGAGCTATCCGAGAATCTGCGGAGCGCGCAGGAGCTAAACAAGTATTTCTCATTGAAGAACCAATGGCTGCTGCAATTGGCGCAGGTTTACCTGTAAACGAAGCTACCGGTTCAATGGTAATTGATATAGGCGGGGGTACCACAGAAGTAGGAGTCATTTCTCTGGGGGGTATAGTTTATGCGAGCTCTGCTAGAGTGGGTGGAGATAAAATAGACCAAGCTATTATTGAATATATGCGAAGAAATTATGGGACCTTAATTTCCGAACCAACGGCAGAAAAAATTAAAAAACATATTGGTAGTGCTTTCCCAATGACAGACTTAATTGAAATGGAAGTTACTGGTAGAAATTTAGCAGAGGGTCTGCCAAGAAAAATCGTTATTAGCAGTAATGAAATACTTGAATCTATAAGTGAGCCACTCCAACAAATTGTTTCTGCGGTGAAAGCAGCTCTTGAGGAGACGCCTCCTGAATTAGGTGCCGATATCTCTGAAACCGCTATGGTTTTAACAGGTGGCGGGGCTATGCTGAAGAATTTAGATCGTCTGCTTATGGAGGAAACGGGAATTCCTGTAATTTTAGCGGAAGAACCCTTGACATGTGTTGTAAAAGGATGTGGTATTACCCTTGATGCATTAGATGACTTTAAATCTGCATTCACCTATGAGTAAAATGCATGGCAAAAAAAACCGGAACAAAGAAGCTTAAACTTTTTAATACACAAGCGTCCCCCATATTACCTTTTTTTCTTTTATTATTAATTTCAATAAGCTTGATGAGTTTTGATCACAGAAATCATATCAATTATGATATCAAGCAATATATATCTGCTCTAAATGCACCCATAAAATTTATAATAAATACGCCATCAACTATTATCCAAAATTTGAAAATCTATCTTTCTGACCAAGAAACTCTTCACAAAAAAATACAATCCCAAAAAAATGAGATTAATCTCTTACTACTTAATGCTCAAAAATTACAATCTTTAGAAAATGAAAATGAAAATCTACGAAAAATTTTACAAATCAAAGAAATTGTTAAAAAAGAGGTAATAATTGCTGAAATAGTTTTACCTAATCAAATTAATGGGATACCACAAGTTATTATAAATAAGGGAGCCAAAGATAATATTAAACCTGGAAGTGCCGTTATGAACAACCAGGGATTAATTGGGCAGGTGACACAAGTCAATAGTAATAGTAGTAAAATTACACCCATTACCTCAAACCAATTTGCTGTCTCAGCTATTTCCAATAAAGGTTCTATTAATGGAATCATATCTGGAACAGGTAATCCTCTTTTAGAGATTCGACAGCTTCCAGCATATGAGAGTCTAGCAATTGGTGATTATTTTTTGACGTCTGGACTTGGTGGAATATATCCGCGAGGAATAAAGATTGGTAAGGTAACTAAAATCATTCCAACTTATAACACTCAGTTTAATCGCATCATAATCACCCCTTTTTCCTCTCCATTATCCTTTTCAGAAGTTATGTTGATAAGGAGTGATAAGTGATAAGTAAAAATAATAATTTGCCACAAAGCTGGTTCAAATTTTTGGTAATTTTCCTAGTGACAATTCTCCTTTCTCAAATTAATCTTCCTTTCCTTAATGATGTTCGTCTTATCCCAGATTATTTTATCGCCCTTATTATTCCTGCAATAATTTTTAGATTTAAAAACATAAATATTTTTATTGTATTTATACTGGGGATATTGGTTGATTTGTTTATAGGGGAATTAATAGGACAATACGCTATAACTTTCTTAATAATATATATAAGCAACTTTGTTTTACATAAATTTTTTGTATTTAAATCACCTAGTCAAGTAATATTTTTATATTTTATTTTATTAGAAATTGGATTTTTAGTAATAGGTGCAACCTCGATAAGCTATCTATTACAAAACAGTGATATGTATATCCTTTTTTACAAAAATATTATGACAATCCCTATTTGCTTTATTTATAAATTAATTTTTGAAAAAATGAGTAATAAATGAAATGCAAAAAAATCAATTAAAGTTTATCTTTGAAAAAAGGCTTAACGCTTTAAGTTTGTTTATTTTACTAATGATATTCATTGTCATTATTAAATTTTTTTACATACAAATTATCCAGCACAATTACTTTGAAAAAAAATCAAATAATAACAGTGTTAAAGTTGTGCCAATTCCTCCTGCCAGAGGAATAATCTTTGATAGAAATAAAAGAATACTCGCAGAAAATAAAATTACACATAACCTAGAAATAGACCCCTCAAAAAAAATTGATATTGAAAAAATTGCAAATGAATTAAATCCTTTTGTACCCATAACTAAAAATAACTTAGCTCAATATCAAAGAATTATAAAAAATAATTATTTTTCTTCAACTGTCCCTATCAAAACAGATCTAACAGAACAAGAATTAGCAAGATTTCTTACCAATAAATATTTATTCAACAATATTTTTTTAAAAACTAGGCTAAAAAGGCATTACCAACATAAGGAGCTTACAAGTCATGTAGTTGGTTATATTAATCGAATAAACCAAAGAGATATTAAGTTACTTACTAAAAACAAACGACTTTCACTATATAGAGGATCTGATCATATTGGCAAAAGAGGAATAGAGCAAAGATATGAAAACTTGATACACGGAATTCCAGGATTCGAAAAAATTGAAGTAGATGCTAAGGGCAATATTATTCGTACCCTTGAAAAGAAAGAGCCTATTCATGGTCAAGATATTCAGCTTAGCATTGATATTGAGTTACAAAAAAAAGCTGTAGATGCTTTTGGAAGCAGAAAAGGAGCGCTTGTTGCACTCTCTCCTCACAATGGAGAAATATTGGCTTACGTAAGCCAACCCTATTTTAATCCAAATTTATTTGTAAATGGCATAGACCATAAAAATTGGAATATTTTGAACAATAATAAGGCAAGACCACTTTTAGACAGAGTGACTAAAGGACTTTATCCACCTGGATCAACAATAAAGCCATTCATCGCCATTGCTGGGCTAGAAAATAATTTAAGAGTTCCTCCCTTTCAAATTAATGATCCTGGATTTTTTACAATGCCAAACCAATCAAAAACATTCAGAAATTGGAAACGAGATGGTCATGGTCAAGTGGATATGGTGAAAGCGATTGCTGTATCATCAGATACCTTTTTTTATGGCTTAGGTTTAGAATTGGGATTAGACAAAATGAACCAAACACTAAAGGCATATGGTTTTGGTCATAAAACTGGGGTCGATATATTAGGCGAAAAAAAAGGACTTGTAGCTAATAAAGAATGGAAAATAAAAAATAAAAAAGAAAGATGGTACGCAGGTGAAACTGTAATAACAGCTATTGGTCAGGGGTTTACTTTGGTTACACCAATTCAACTGGCAAATGCTACTGCCAAAATTGCGCTTCCAAATAATCAAAATTATATCTCACCTCACCTACTATTGAATTCTAATCAACTTAAACAAAGAAATGATAAGTTATATACACCCCCACCAAATAAAAAAAATACAATGAGCTATATTAAAGAAGGTATGGAGGCTGTTACTGATTCTGGCGGTACAGCTGCATTCTTAAAGGGTGGTAGCTATAAGATTGCTGCTAAAACAGGAACTGCCCAAGTTTTTGGGTTAGCTGGTGGAGAATATGTAGAAGAAGATTTACCAGAGCACCTTAAAGATCATGCTCTTTTTATTGCTTATGCCCCTGCCAAAAAACCTGAATTGGTTGTGGCTGTTATTGTGGAAAATGGAGGCTCTGGTGGCTCCGCAGCTGGCCCAATTGCCAAAAAAGTATTTGACCATTATTTACTCAGCAATCAATGATAAAAATAGAGGACTTCAAAGAATTTTTTAAATCACTTGACCAAACAATCATTGGTTGCTTGATCATTATATTATCAACAGGACTCGTTGCACTCTACAGTGCAGACAACAATCAACTTAATGAATTTAATACACAAATAATACATATCATATTAGGTTTTTTTGTTTTATTCATTGTTAGTAAAACACCTCCTAAAATCATTTTCTTCTACACTCCCTTTATGTATATCTTAGGAATATTTTTCTTACTCTTGGTTAAATTTATGGGGTATGAAGTTAATGGGTCACAAAGGTGGATTGATATTGGATTAATGAAATTTCAACCTTCAGAAATTTTTAAGCTTGTCCTACCGTTAATGTTAGCCTGGTTTTATCAAAATAAAGAAAGGACTATAGCTCCTAAAATTCATTTTATATCTTTAATTTTTTTGTCTATTCCTTTTATCTTAATTCTAGATCAACCCGACCTTGGAACAGCTTTAATGCTCTCTTTCTCTGGTTTGGTAATTATTTTTATGGCAGGTTTATCAAGTAAATTTATTTTATGGGGATTTATTATTACTATCTTAAGCTCTCCTTTAATATGGAAAAATCTTGAACATTATCAACAAAATCGTATCCTTAGTTTAATTGATCCTTTTAAAGACGCCTTAGGGGCTGGGTACCAGACTATACAATCTCTTATTGCACTTGGATCTGGAGGATTAATTGGTAAAGGATGGTTGAATAGTTCACAAACTCAACTTAACTTCCTACCGGAAGCTACCACTGACTTTATATTTGCAGTTTACAGTGAAGAATTTGGATTTATTGGGGTAATTGCAATCCTTTCAATTTATATAGCATTACTTTTAAGAATATTCTTTATGATTTCTAAAATGCAAGATACCTTTTCTCGGCTTGCGAGTGTTGGTCTCTTAATTTCCTTATTTTCAGGAGTGTTGGTAAATCTAGGAATGATTTCTGGATTATTACCCATAGTTGGAGCTCCATTGCCTTTTTTTAGTTACGGAGGAACATCTATGGTTGTTTCATTGGTAAGTCTTGGTATTATTATGTCTTTATATAATCATAAATCATTAATAGCAAACTAATGAATCGCATACTCATCATTTTTATCGTATTTTCCTTATCCGCATGCCAGTCGGTAATCGTTGATAAACCAGATCCTACATCAAAAAAGGGTGGTTATTACTCAGATGACGGGCCAGAAAAAAATATTCCACAAAATTTAGATCTTATTGAAGATGCTGTGCCAAGGACTGAACCAATAGCCAAAAGAGCAAACATGCCTTATAAAGTTTTTGGTAAAAAATATATACCTATGAAGAAAATTGTGCCTTTCAAAGAAAAAGGATATGCATCTTGGTATGGAAAAAAATATCATGGAAACAAAACTTCTGTTGGAGAAGTTTATGATATGTACCAAATGACCGCTGCACACAAAACACTACCACTGCCATGTTTTGTTAAGGTTACAAATCTCAAAAATAATAAAACTGTTACAGTTAGAGTGAATGATAGGGGGCCCTTCATCAAAGATCGCATCATTGATTTATCATACGCGGCAGCTCACAGACTAGATATTATTGAAAAGGGTAGTGAGGAAGTTGAAATTGAAGTAATAATTCCTACCCTTAGTAAATTAAATAAATCTGATGATAAAGGATTCTTTCTTCAAGTTGGGGCATTTTCTAAAAAAAATAATGCGCTTGATTTAGTTACAAAGATTAAAGCGATACATGCTGAAGATAAACAAGATATCAAAATAATCAAAAAATCTTCATTATATTCTGTAGTAATAGGTCCTTCCGCTTCCAAAGAGGAAGCAAAAAATTTGTCGGCTCTTATTTCATCCACACTAAAACAAAATGCATTTATTATTAAGCACTAGCAAATATGGTCCAAGAAAAAAAAGATACACTTATTGATTTTCCGTGTGATTTTCCTATAAAAATTATCGGTATCGTTAGTGAGGAATTTACCAGCGTTATCGTTGATATTATTCAAAAACATTTACCTAAATTTGATGCTCACAAGATTGAGATGAAGGGGAGTAGCGGTGGAAAATATATCAGTCTTACCTGCACTTTACATGTGGTGTCAAAGAATCAATTAGATGACATATACAGAGAGATATCCTCACATCCCATGACTAAATTTGTTCTTTAGTAATGAATGTGAAAATTAAAAATCTAGGTATAACAAAGTATCAAGATACGTGGCTAGCAATGAAAAATTTTATCTCTAGCAATCCTGATCATGACGAGATATGGATTACAGAACATTATCCTATTTATACAGTTGGCCTTAATAAAAAAGGATTGGTTTTACCTAAAAATAAAGACATTGAGTTTTTGTATGTCGATAGGGGTGGAAAAATAACCTACCATGGCCCAGGACAACTCATTATTTATACTATGATAAATACTAAAAAATACTCCTTCAATATAAGACAACTGGTAACTATTCTTGAGCAATCTGTTGTACATTTATTAAAAAAAATAGGGGTTGAAAGCTTTACTAAAAATGATGCTCCTGGTGTATACATTAATAATAGTAAAATAGCCTCTATTGGATTAAGGTTGAAGAATGGATATACATACCATGGCCTTAGTCTAAATATAGATATGGATTTATCCCCATTTAATAGTATTAATCCATGTGGCTTAAAAAATATATCTATGGCTCAAATATCAGATTTTAATGAAGAATATAATTTAGAAAAAAGTGCTAAAAGTATTGTAGCTTTTATAAAAAAAAATAAAAAATATTATGAATAAAATAATTCAAATTAAAGAAGTTGGGAGAGAGAAAACAGCAAGGCTTCCAATAAAGATTATCCAAACTGACAGGATTAAAAAACCGTCGTGGATAAAAATGAAACTGCCTGAAAGTAAAAAATTTCACGAAGTTAAATCACTTTTAAAAAAAAATCAACTTACTACAGTTTGCGAAGAAGCTAGTTGCCCTAATATCGGTGAATGCTACAGTAAAGGTACTGCTACATTTATGATACTTGGTGAAATTTGCACAAGAAGGTGTCCATTTTGTGATGTTGCTAGTGGAATTCCGTTGCAACCTGATGAAAATGAGCCAATTCAATTAGGGAATGCTATTTCAAAATTAAAACTCAACTATGTTGTTATTACAAGCGTTGACAGAGATGATCTTAAGGATGGTGGTGCTAATCATTTTGCAAAATGTATAAAGGAAATCAGAAAAAATAATTCTAAAACTAAAATTGAAATATTAGTTCCAGATTTTAGGGGCAAAGGTAAGATAGAAAAAGCCCTTGATATTTTTTCTAATGCACCTCCCGATATTTTCAATCATAACCTTGAAACTGTTCCTAGACTTTATAAAAGAGCTAGGCCTGGTGCAAAATATTTTCACTCTTTAAAATTACTTAAGAAATTTAAAGAAATTTTTCCTTTAGCGCCAACTAAGTCAGGTTTAATGCTCGGGCTAGGTGAAACAAATGAAGAAATTATCGAAGTAATGAAGGATATGAGAAAACATGAGGTTGATATGTTGACCTTAGGGCAATATTTACAACCTACACCCTTCCATCTTTCCGTAGAAAGATATGTCTCTCCAAGTGAATTTTTAGATCTAAAAGTAGAAGCTGAAAAATTAGGTTTTAAATCAGTAGCTAGTGGTCCAATGGTAAGAAGTAGTTACCATGCAGATATACAATCAGAGGCGTTATAAATATGATTCCAACTCTTAGTACACCAATGGGGGCTGAGCTATTTAAGCTTGAAAAATATATTGTTAATCATAGCTGTGACATTGAGCAATGGTTTAGAAGTCAATGGCAAAATCATCAAGCTCCATTTTATGCATCAGTCGACTTAAGGAATGCTGGATTTAAGTTAGCCCCTGTTGACACGAATCTTTTTCCAGGGGGATTTAATAACTTATGTGAAACATTCGTTCCCCTAAGCATTCAGGCTGCATCTGTTGCTATTGAAAAATTTTGCCCAGACGCTAAAAAAATATTGATTATTCCAGAAAACCACACGCGTAACACTTTTTACTTAAAGAATTTATACAGCCTTCATAATATTCTTTCAAAAGCTGGACTTGAGGTGAGATTTGGTTCAATCAACGATGAAGTGAAAACCCCTGAAGTAATAACAATAGAACCAGATAAATCCATAACCCTAGAGCCTATTAATAAAAAGGATCATGGAATAATAATTCACAATGATGACTCGAGTTTTTTTAGGCCGTGTGCAATATTACTCAATAATGATTTATCAGTAAGCATACCTAACGAATTGAAAGATATTGACCAACATATAATCCCTCCCTTAAATGCTGGTTGGATAACACGAAGAAAATCTAATCATTTTAAATTTTATGATGATGTAGTAAATGAATTTGCTGATTTTACAAAAATTGACCCTTGGCTTATTAATCCTTTTTTTGAAAAAATTTCCAATTTAGATTTCCATGAACGAAAAGGAGAAGAGGAGTTATCTCAAAGAGTAGGCTCATTATTAAAAAAAATTCAAGATAAATATGATCAACATCAAATCAAACACGCTCCTTATGTTGTTATTAAGGCTGATGCAGGAACATATGGTATGGGTATCATGATTGCAAAAAGTCCTGAGGATGTTTTAAGTCTGAATAGAAAAAAAAGAAATAAAATGTCAGTAATAAAAGAAGGAGTTAAAGTCAGCGAAGTCATTATTCAAGAAGGAATACATACTGAAGAAAATATAGACGGAGCCGTCACTGAGCCAGTAATTTATATGATTGATCACTTTGTGATTGGAGGTTTTTATCGCGTCCATACAGCCAAAGGTAAGGATGAAAATCTAAATGCTCCTGGGATGCATTTTATACCCCAACCCTTTGAAACTTCCTGTCTTATGCCAGATCAAGGAAGACCATGCGATGATGAGGCAAACCGTTTTTATGCATACGGAGTAATAGCAAGACTTGCTTTAATTGCTGCTGCACGAGAATTAGAGTTTAAATCATGAGTTATATATTTATTATTGATAGCCCAGCAAATTTAAATATTCAAAAAGATACTACGGTGCATTTGATGAAAGAGTTTATGCGCCAAGATAAGGAGATATTTTGTTGCGGTATAAACGACCTCACTATAAATGAACAAAATGAAGTGATATTTAGCTGTAATAAAATAAAGAAAATAAATGGCAAAATTAATCTAGAAAAATCAACAATAAACAATGCAAAAGATTTCAAAACTATTTTTGTCAGAAAAGATCCTCCTTTTGACCAAACATATCTAAATGCTACTTTTATTATGGATCATATTTCTAACGCTGGTGGTAACGTAATAAATCCTGGATCATCACTCAGAAATCATAATGAAAAAATGGGAATCCTTCAGTTTTCAGATTATATAAGCCCTACAATAGTGTCAGCCTGCACTAGCATGCTTAAAAAATTTATTAATGAAAATAAAAAGGTAATTTTAAAGCCTATCGATGGTATGGCGGGTAATGGAATCTTTATGGTCTCTGCAAACGATCCAAATCTTAATGTTATTTTAGAAACTATGATTGCTAATGATCAACTCATAATGGCCCAAAAATTTATACCTGATATCAAAAAAGGAGATAAAAGAATTATTCTTATCAATGGAGAGCCTATACCATATGCCTTGGCTAGAATTCCACATAATAATGAAATAAGAGCTAATTTGGCTAAAGGCGGTAAAGGAATTATTCAAAAAATATCAGATAAAGATATGCATATTATTAATACAATAAAACCTTACTTAAAAAAGAATAATTTTCGTTTTGTAGGTATCGATATAATCGGAGAATACTTAACAGAAATTAATGTTACAAGTCCAACAGGCTTAGTAGAAATTGAAGCGCAATCCAAAACTAACTTCACTGAATCTATAGTAAATGATTTTTCGTAATCTAATATTTTTTTTAATTATCTTCCTTTGTGGATGTGGGCAAAAGGATAGAGTTTACCAATATAAAGATTATATCTTCGGCACAATAATTGACATCAAAATATACGGAGAAACTGAAAATAAAAGCAAACAAATAACTAACTTGATTTTTGACGATTTTCAGCGGTTACATAATTATCTCCACCCGTGGGAGAAAAGTTTAATTAGTGATATGAATCATGCAATATCGACTGGTAAATCTTTCATTATAGACGATGCAGAAATTATTCGAGTTTTGAAAGAAAACACGGAATTATCACAGAAAACAGATAATTTTTTCAACCCTGCAATGGGGAAATTAATTGCACTTTGGGGTTTTCACGAGGATAACATTAAGCAGTCTATACCCAGCTCATCAGTGATAAAAGATTTCGTAAGCAACATGCCACTTATGGAAGATTTAACGATAACAAATAACACTGTGAGCAGTAAGAATAAAAAATTTCAACTTGATTTAGGAGGGTATGCAAAGGGCTACGCTCTTGATCGTGCAAAAATAATTTTACAAAATAATAATATTAAAAATGCACTAGTGAATATAGGCGGAAATATTATTGCTATCGGCATGCGGGGTGATAGAAACTGGATAGTAGGAATTCAACATCCTCGCAAACCCTCAGCAATTGCTTCTATTAATTTACTTCCTGGATGGTCTATTGGAACCTCAGGGGACTATCAGAGATATTTTATGATGAATGAAAAAAGATACTCTCATCTAATTAATCCAATCTCAGGATTCCCATCAGCTAATAGCCAATCAACCACAATCTTAATTCCACCTTCCAAAAATTCAGGTGTCCTTTCTGATGTTTATTCAAAGCCTTTATTTATTGCTCCAACAGAAATAAAAATTGAAATTGCAAAAAAACTTAATATTAAATATTTTATGATTATTCAAAATGATGAGAAAATATTGATAAGTAATGAAATGAATAAAGTTATAACATGGATCGACTTAAAAGATGAAAAAGGTATTACCGTTTATTAAAACAGTAAAATTGGGTGATGTATTAATAATATTTATGCTTATGGGGCTAATAATATTTATTATAAATAAGTCATGGAACACGCCCATTGGACAATACTTAAAAATTGAAAAAAATAATGAACCTCCAAAGATTATTAGCCTTAACCAAATAAAAGAAGAAGAAATTGCTGGGCTTTTGGGAGACAGTAATATTAGTATAGTTGATGGTAAAGCACGCTTCTCAAAAGCCCCATGTACAAAAAAATATTGCATACACCAAGGTTGGATAAATAAAGTAAATCAGACTATTGTATGTCTACCAAATCAAATCACTATCTCCATTACTGATGGTAGTGAGAGCTATGACTCCGTTAACTATTAAGACAAATACAGAAGATCACTTCATAGCCAAACTTGCAGCTATTGCAATAGTATTATCAATTATTGAATTTTTTCTTCCTAGCCCTATTCCTGGGGTAAAGCCTGGTATAGCCAATATAATTATTTTATATACTTTGGTAAAATTTAATTTACAAACGGCAGTTTGGGTATCACTTATTAGAGTTTTTGTGTCTAGTATATTAGTTGGTTCTTTAATGGCCCCTACTTTTTTTCTTAGTCTTTTTGGTGCAATTTCGAGTCTTATTTTTTTATTTATTTTTCAAAAACTACCAAAAAAATATTTTTCTGTCATTAGCCTTGGAATTATTGCAGCATTTGGCCATATACTTGGTCAATTCTTTATAGCTCGCATATGGGTCATACCTCATGACAGTATTTTTAATCTCCTCCCTTTATTTTTAATCTCCTCCTTAATATTTGGTGTGTTAAGCGGATTTATAACCGACACATTGCTAGAACATAAGACAAATCGACTCCCTAATTAATGCTAAAATACTCAAATGTATAAAAAAATAATTATAGTTTTAGTTTTATTAACCCCGTTGCTAATGTCTTGTGGCACCAAGGGATCACTTTACATTCCTGAGGAAAGATATCCACAGAATGATAGCTTTAACAAACAAGATAATAATGATCTTTCAAATTTCTCAGTTACATAAGTGATGACTGAAAGCATAATTCATTTAAAAGAAAACAATTACTATATTGAGGATGTACCACTAGATAAACTTTGCCAGTCTTTTGGGACTCCAAGTTATATTTACTCCAAAAAAAGTATAGTAGACTCCTTCAATAAGCTTGATAAAGCCTTTAATAATTATGAAAGACTCATCTGCTTTGCTGTAAAAGCAAATCCTAATATTGCAATATTAAATGTTCTTGCAAATCTCGGAGCAGGTTTTGATATTGTTTCAGGGGGAGAGTTAAAAAGAGTTATTGCCGCAAAAGGAGATACCAAAAAAGTTGTATTTTCTGGTATTGGTAAATCTATTGATGAAATAAGTCTCGCACTAAAACATGAAATATTAGCGTTTAATGTTGAATCTGAAGCAGAGCTTTACCGTATCCAAGATATTGCTAAATCAATGGGTAAGACTGCCAATATTTCTATAAGAGTAAACCCTGATGTCGATGCTAAAACACATCCTTATATTTCGACTGGTCTTAAAGATAATAAATTTGGAGTGGATGAAAAAAAAGCTATAGATCTATATAAAGTTGCTAAGGAAATGGACTCAATAATTATTAAAGGAGTTGACTGTCATATAGGTTCACAAATTACAGAAATAGGGCCCTTTACTGATGCTATCTCTAAGCTTTTAAAAATGATAGATACACTTACATTAATGGGTATTGATATTGATCATTTAGATATTGGTGGAGGTATTGGTATTAATTATGATGATGAAAAAATATTTAACTTCGATGAATATGCTTCAGCCATATCTAGATTATTTGCAAAGCGTAAATTTAAGATAATTTTCGAACCAGGAAGAGCTATAGTAGGTAAAGCAGGTATTCTTCTATCAAAAATCGAATATATTAAAAAAGGGCAATCAAAAAACTTTGCTGTAATTGACGCTGCTATGAACGATCTAATGCGTCCGTCTTTGTATAATGCTCATCACGAAATCGTCAATACTTCAAACTGTAATGAAAAAAAAGATACTTATGACATAGTTGGCCCAGTTTGTGAAACAGGAGACTTTCTTGGTAAGAATAGAAAGCTTTCCATAAGTCCTAATAATATTTTGGCAATTTTAGATGTGGGTGCTTATGGAATGAGTATGAGCTCCAATTATAATTCACGCACGCGACCAACAGAACTGTTAATTGACGGTAACAAGGTATTTGAAATTAAAAAAAGGGAAGTGTTTGATGATTTAATTCGTTACGAATCCCTGCCTTCAGTCTAAGAAATTTTTTTATTTATAAATAATATATGAAAAATGACATTATCAATATTGCTCTGGCTAACCCACGAGGTTTTTGTGCTGGTGTTGAGCGGGCAATTGTAATAGTTGAAAAGGCACTTAAAAAGTTTGGGTCCCCAATTTATGTTCGGCATGAAGTGGTACATAATAAATTTGTCATTGAAGACCTCAAAAAAAAGGGCGCTATATTTGTTGATGATATTGATGAAATTCCAAAAGGTAGTCACGTCATTTTCAGTGCTCATGGAGTATCCAAAACAGTAAAGCGAGACGCTGCTAAACACAATCTGACCCCAATAGATGCAACCTGTCCGTTAGTAACAAAAGTACATAGAGAAGTTAATCAAATGTATGACAAAAATTATCATATTATTATGATAGGGCATAAAGGTCATCCTGAAGTAGAGGGAACATTAGGTCAAATTGAAGCTAATTCTCCAGATGCATCTATTTGTTTAGTTGAATCATTAGAGGATATAGAAAAATTAAATATTCCAAAGTCAAAAAAAATCAGTTATGTAAGTCAAACCACCTTATCTGTTGATGATACAAAAACTATTATTGATGCTTTGAAAGATAAATATCCAAAAATTCAAGGACCTAAAGGATCTGACATTTGTTATGCAACACAGAATCGTCAAGATGCAATTAAACAGATGGTTGATAGCCAAGATTTAATCATAATAGTTGGCTCTAAAAATAGTTCTAACTCTAATAGATTAGTAGAGATTGCCAAAAAAAATGGTACTCATGCTATGTTAGTCGATGATGTAAAAGATTTAGATTTAAATCTTCTCAATAATACAAAAAAAATAGGTATTTCTGCTGGTGCATCTGCTCCAGAACAACAAATACAAAAAATTATTGATTCTTTGAAGCAAGATAAAAAAATCGTTATCACTGAAATTGAAGGTATAAAAGAAAATATCACCTTTAAACTTCCAATATTTTGATTAAAAAAAAATATAAAATTCCTATCTCATCATTAATTATTGTTCATACAAAAGATATGGAAGTTTTGTTATTACATCGACTAGATAAAGATGGTTATTGGCAATCAGTAACGGGGAGCTTAGAAGAAAACGAGTCACCTGTAGAGGCTGCTAAAAGAGAGCTTTATGAGGAAACTGGCATTAAAGATCAAGAGTTTCCAATTCATAACTGGGAATTCTCTCAAGAGTATGAAATATTTGAACACTGGAGGTATCGATACCCGCCATCTGTTTCATCAAATACTGAACATGTATTTAGCGTTGAACTACCAAAAAAAATTGCAATTAAAATTGCTCCAAAGGAACATAAGGATTTTAAATGGGTCTCTATTAATGATGCAATTGAAATGGTTTTTTCAGATACAAACGCAGATGCTTTGAGAAAGCTAAATGCAAAGAAACGGGCAAAAGGGTAAAATAAAGTATGAATACAGCCGCAATAAAATTTGACGCTTTTGAAAATCTTAAAAACCAAGATTGTCAGCAAAGAATTCTTAAAGCTAGAAAGGTGCTTGGAGATGAAATTGTAATTCTAGGTCATCATTACCAAAATGAAGAAGTATACAGACATGCTGATTTAGCGGGGGACTCCCTTAAATTAGCAAAATATGTAGAAAATCTTGAAGCAAAATATATTATATTTCTGGGTGTTCATTTTATGGCAGAAGTTGCAAATATTCTCTCCAGACAAGATCAAATAACGGTTTTACCAGATCTATCTGCAGGATGTTCAATGGCAGATATGGCCAATCTTGCGAAAGTAGAAAGATCTTATAGGGAGCTAAATAAAGTATTAGACTTTGACTCTGAAATTACTCCGATCACCTACATTAACTCTGCTGCAGATTTAAAAGCCTTTTGTGGAGAGCATGAGGGTATCGTTTGTACTTCAACTAATGCTCCAAAAATTCTTGATTGGGCTTTTAATCAAAAAGAAAAGGTTTTATTTTTTCCTGATCAAAACTTAGGTCGTTGGACGGGATATAAAATGGGAATTCCGCTTGATCTTATGCCAATTTGGGATCCTGACCTGCCCTTAGGAGGTCTTACAGAAGATGAAATAAAAAAAGCAAAAGTTTTGCTATGGAAGGGACATTGTGCCGTTCATCAGATGTTCAGACTGGAACACATTCAGCACTTTAAAAAAAATCATCCTGATGGTTTTGTAATTTCTCACCCTGAATCACCATTTGAAGTGTGCCTTAATTCGGATCTAGTAGGTTCAACAGAATTTATTTTAAATACAATTAAAGAGGCTGATCCAAATACAAAATGGCTCGTTGGAACTGAGCTAAACTTAGTAAATAGACTTGCGAATGAAATGAAAGCAGAAGGAAAATTAGTACAGTTTATGTCGCATGTAGTCTGCGAGTGTTCAACAATGGCAAGGATTGATCCTCAGCATCTTGCATGGACATTGGAGAATATAATTAATGGTATCCCCGTAAATGTAATTACTGTTCCAAAAAATGAAGCAAAATTTGCCAAATTAACCTTGGATAAAATGCTTGAAGTCTCTTGATAAATTAGAATTAAACCAATAAACGTTTTACGATATTTCCCTTAACAATATGTTCGTTGATAATTTCATCAATATCGTTGCGATCAATATATCGGTACCAGATATCATCTGGATAAATTACTAATAATGGTCCATCTTGACATCGATCAAAACATCCAGCTCTATTTACTCGGCATTTTTTAAAGCCTCTAAGATCCATGGCTTTTATTTTATCCTTCATATACAAAAAAATATTATTAGCATCACAATCCATACAACATTGTGCATTATCATCCCTTTGATTAAGGCAGAAAAAAATATGGTATTTGTAATAACTCACTGAAAGTATTTATTTATGAAACCACATACGTCTTAGTGTGCCATCTTTATCGATGAAAGAATGTTTTATTGCTCCTGCAATATGAAAAAATAAAATTAGTAGGATTAATAAACCAAAAATTTTATGAAATTCTAGAAATAATTCTCTTGCTGGTTTATTATCAATGCCTCCAATTAGCTCTATTCCGAACCATGAAATTCCATATTTACTTGAAATAGACATAATAATTCCAGCCAATGGAGTGGCAAACATAAGAAAATAAAGCCCATGGTGAGCAGCTGTAGCAACTCTTTTCTCCCAAGGCTTCATAGTATTTAATAGTGCCGGTGGTTTATGGGTTAAGCGCCAAAAAATTCTATATATAATCAGTATAAATAATGAAACCCCAACTGACTTGTGAAGCGTAAAATAAAAAGAACGAGGTGACATTTCCTTGGCAACCTCCCAGCTATATATGCCTAAATTAAATAAATCAAATGATAAGGATTTAGGAGCTTTTTTTGGTATTTCCTCCATATACCAGCCCAAGATAAACATAAAAATAATACCAAGACCAATTAACCAATGTAAAAAAATTGAAACATTATGATATTGAGATGAATTTTTTTTTAAACTTGCCATTCGATTAAATGTCTTTTAGATATAAAGGTGTAAAATAAATTTAAGTTTAAAGGTTTACGAATAAAATTAAAAGAATAAAATTCATGAAAATAATACTATATTTGCTTTTATTAATTAATGCCCAGATTATCTTTGCAGATGATCTTAGTTTTAAAGAGATTCAACCTGGAATTTATGTGCATCAAGGTGAGCACCTTGATGTTGATCATGGCTATCACGGGGATATATGTAATATAGGATTTATTATAGGGGATCAAAGTGTTGCTGTGATTGATACTGGTGGAAGCTTAAAAATTGGTCGTCAATTATTAAAAGCCATCAGAGAGAAAACATCACTTCCTATCAGCTATGTCATAAATACCCATGTACATCTAGATCATATTTATGGAAATGCTGCATTTATAAGCGAAAATCCTATATTTGTTGGTCACTCAGAGCTTCCAAAAGCTATGCTACTCCGTAAAGAATTTTATGAAATAACAAATCAAAACTTCTTAAATATTCCACCCGAAGAATCCATCCAAATTCCCCCTTCTTTACTTATCTCTGTCAATAAACCCCAGGAAATTGATCTTGGCAATCGTAAGTTGAGACTTGAGGCATTCCCTTCAGCACACACAAATAATGATTTGATTGTAGTGGATATAAATACCAAAACAGCATGGCTTGCCGATTTAATGTTTACTGAAAGAACTCCCTCTATGGATGGGGATATTCATGGATGGATCAATGCTTTGGAAAAAATAGAAAAAAGTAACTATGAAGTGATTATTCCAGGACATGGAACACCACCAACAAATAATAATAAAGCAATAGGAAAAATAAAATCTTATCTAGAATTACTCCGTAATGAAATCAGACAAGCTATAGATGATGGTATGGATCTTCAGGATGCACTTGATACCATCGCGCGTTCAGAAAAAAATAAATGGGAGCTATTTGACGTCCAAAATGCAAGAAATATCAATATGGTTTACCCCATTATGGAATGGGAATAAACCATAGCATACTATTTATTTTTCTCTTTAGCTGAACAAAAATTATCTAAACTATAGCTAGTATTTGAATTAATAGCGAGATGAAGCAGTCCACCTGTTATGGCTAAATATTGTAAAACTTGAAGCATAAGTGGTTGGCCAGCTAACGTATTGAAAAGATAAATCAAAGACCATATCAAAGAGTAGGCAGATAAAACATATGCTGATAGCTTTGTTTTATAGCCTAATATTAACGTAAGACCAAAAACGAACTGAACAATAACACTGATTGGAGCAAAAATACCAGGCACCCCTCGAGCTCCCAACATATCTTGATATATTGCATATCCATCAGGCGTTTTCAGTAAAGTGTTTAAAAGTAAAATTACTCCAATAAAAAAAATTGAAGCTAAAAATAATCGTGCTATAAAACTAAAAAAATTTTCCATTAAATTGTCCTTCGAATATTTATAAACAGCATAATGCCCTTAAATAATTTTACTCGCAACTTTTTATCAACTTTTAAAATTGCCTAACAACGATTAAAAGTTAAAAGAAATCAATAATAATCAATTTAAAACGTTACTTTAAATACCCTCTAGTAATTTTTTAATCGGGGTAGGTAATCCAATATGTTTAATTTCTTCTTTATCAACCCATTTGAATTTTTCATTAATTACTTTATTGATTGGTTTATGAATTTGAATATGCTCAAAAAATAACCTCATTTTATAATGACTAAAAGTTGCTAATGTTGATCCTTCTCTTAATCCTATGTATGCCTCCTCTCCCAAAAAGTCTTTCACCCACTTTTGTGGTTGACAATCTTTATGAATTTCTGGGAGCGACCACAAGCCCTCCCATACCGATGAACGTATTCTTTTTTCCAAAAGAATATATCCTTCCTTTTCCACAACCAATGCATAAACATCACGTGTTGGTATTTTTTTCTTTGGTTTTTTTGCAGGAATATGATCAATCCAATTCCTTTTATGACTTTCACACTTTTTTTTAATAGGGCAATCTTTGCATGATGGTGAATTAACTTTACATATTGTTGCACCTAAATCCATTAAGGCTTGAGTGTATATAGAAATATCTTTGGAAGGTAAATTCCTCTCTGCTAATTCCCAAAGCTTATTTTTTATTGTAGATACTCCAGCATACTCTTTGATGCCATAAAATCGGCAAAAAACCCGCACAACATTTGCATCTAAAATCGGTGCAGGATTTTTAAAGGCTAATGCACAGATTGCCCCCGCAGTAGATCTTCCAATGCCTGGTAATGTCATTAAATCCTCAACTTTCATTGGAAATCTGGAATGGTATTTCTCCACCACAATTTTGGCACTTTGCATAATAAATTTAGCTCTTCGGTAATAGCCAAGACCGCTCCAATGTTCCATTACTTCATCTTCTTGGGCGTCTGCAAGTCTATTAATATTAGGAAATGTTTGTATAAATTTATTAAAATAAGGAATTACGGTTTTTACTTGAGTTTGCTGCAACATCATCTCTGAAATCCAAATCTGGTATGCATCATTCGTTTTCTGCCATGGTAGATTATGTCGACCTGCCTGTTTTTGCCAACTGATTAATTTTGAAGCAATGTATGGCTTAACCATTTTTTATATTAATAAAAATATATGAGGGTAATAAGGCCAATAATTATTCTGTACCAACCAAACCCTATAAAATTATTGTGTGCCACATACCTTATAAAGATTCTTATCACTAATAATGCGCTAATATAAGCTGTCACAAAGCCCACAAGAAAAACAACGAAATCATCTTTATCAAGTACATGAAAATTCATTATAAGATCGTATAAACTAGCGGCAATAATAATAGGTATGGCCAAGAAAAATGAAAATTCAGTAGCAGTTTTTCTATCTAAACCACATAATACTCCTCCCATTATTGTTGCTGCGGCTCTTGAAACACCAGGAATCAGTGAAAAACATTGAGCCAGTCCAATTAATAATGCTTGTTTAAAAGATACATGATCGGAAGAAGTCTTAATAGAAATTAGCATTCTTTTTTCAATCACAATCATAATTACTCCACCTACAATCAAAGCAACTGCTACAGTAATCGGGTTAAATAAAAATTCCTTAATTAATGCGTGGAAAAAAAATCCAAGACATGCTGCAGGGATAAAAGCTATTCCAATGGCTATAAAAAATTTCTGTGCTTCCGATTTATGAGGGATATCACATATGGTGCTTATTAGTCTTTTTCTATATTCAGTGATTACGGCCAATATCGCACCAAGTTGAATGAATATTTCAAAAACTTCGCTAGATTTATCAGAAAAATTTAAAAAATCTGCAGCTATTATAAGATGGCCAGTTGAACTAACTGGCAGAAACTCTGTTGCACCTTCGATAATGCCTAATAAAAAAGCCACCCATAGCAAATATAAATCCATATTAAGATTGTATGCTAATCGTTATACTTTTTGATAAACTTCAGAGCCTTTCTTCACAAACTCAATAGATTTTTCCTCCATTCCCTTTGCCAATGCTTCCTTCTCTGATATTCCTTTTTTTGCTGCATAATCACGAACATCCTGAGATATTTTCATAGAACAAAAATGTGGACCGCACATGGAACAAAAGTGGGCTTGCTTTGCTCCTTCCTGAGGAAGTGTTTCGTCATGAAATTCTCTTGCCTTTTCGGGATCAAGACCAAGATTAAATTGGTCATTCCATCTAAATTCAAAACGTGCTTTTGATAGAGCATTATCACGAATTTGTGCGCCAGGATGGCCCTTTCCAAGATCAGCTGCATGCGCCGCAATTTTATAAGTAATGATTCCCACCCTAACATCTTCTTTTTCTGGAAGACCTAAATGTTCTTTGGGAGTCACGTAACATAACATAGCACATCCGTACCATCCAATCATAGCTGCACCAATGCCTGACGTAATATGATCATACCCAGGCGCAATGTCAGTAGTTAGGGGTCCAAGAGTATAAAAGGGTGCCTCATCACAATGTTCAAGCTGAAGGTCCATATTCTCTTTAATCATATGCATTGGAACATGCCCTGGACCCTCAATCATGACTTGCACATCATGTTTCCAAGCAATTTTTGTTAATTCACCTAATGTTTTTAGTTCTTCAAACTGTGCTTCGTCATTTGCATCATATATGGAGCCAGGTCTTAATCCATCACCTAAGCTAAAACTGACATCATATGCCTTCATGATCTCGCATATTTCTTCAAAATGCTCATAAAGAAAAGATTCTTTATGATGCGCAAGGCACCAGCTAGCCATTATTGATCCCCCTCGACTAACAATACCTGTCATGCGTTTTGCAGTCATAGGAATATAGGACAATCTTACTCCGGCATGAATAGTAAAATAATCAACACCTTGTTCTGCTTGTTCTATTAAAGTATCTCGAAAAATTTCCCAAGTTAAATCCTCGGCTTTACCATTTACTTTTTCAAGTGCTTGATAAATTGGAACAGTACCAATTGGAACAGGGCTATTTCTGATAATCCACTCCCTTGTTTCGTGAATATTTTTTCCTGTAGATAAATCCATAACGTTATCAGCACCCCAACGGGTTCCCCAAACCATTTTTTCAACTTCCTCGCTAATACTCGAGCCTAAGGCTGAATTACCAATATTGGCATTAATTTTTACTAAAAAATTACGTCCAATAATCATTGGCTCCGTTTCAGGATGATTAATATTAGCTGGGATAATTGCTCTTCCTTGAGCCACCTCCTCTCTTACAAATTCTGGAGTAATCTGACTTGGTATTTTTGCCCCGTGATTTTGGCCTTTATGTTGTTCCTTGATAACATCAGACAAACCTTCTCGTCTTTGATTTTCTCTAATAGCAATAAATTCCATCTCAGGAGTGATAATGCCTTTTCTAGCATAATGCATCTGAGAAACATTTTTACCTGGCTTGGCCTTTCTCGGTTTACGTTGCAGATTAAAACGCATTTTTTCTAACTCAGGATCATTCTTTCTCTCCTTACCATAATCTGAAGAAGGTCCATTTAATATTTCAGTGTCTTCTCTATCGCTAATCCATTTTGTTCGTAATGCGGGTAATCCATTCTGAATATCAATATCATACTGTGGGTCTGTGTAAGGACCGGAGGTATCATAAACAAGAACAGGGGCATTTTTTTCAGCGCCAAATTCTGATGGTGTGTCAGAAATAGAAATCTCCCTAAACGGTACTTGAATATCGGGTGATGATCCCTCAATATAAACTTTCTTAGAATTAGAAAAAGATTGTAAGGCGGAAGGATCTAATATTGCATCCTCATTTATAAATTCTTTTGCATGCTTAAGTTGTTTATCAGTGGTGTTCATTGGTGCTCCCATAATAAGTTGTCTACGTAGAAGCAAAAAAATTTGCTTTCCTACGGTGGTTTTACCCACATCAGGTTCAAAGGGTTTTTCTCACTACTTAAATTTAGATTTAAATAGACCCCTAGCAATAACCTTTAAATTACGCGAATCTATTTAAATGCGCAAGCTTGGTGAGTGAAAAATGAATCTTTTTCATATAAAAATAGTCGATAGATGATGACTTCACTCGGATATAATAACAATTCATTTTTAATTACCCATTATCACTTAATATTTATTCATGATTGACGAAAAACCTCTAATAAAATTCAAATTTTTAGAATTGCAACGAAAATTTTCATTTATTTTACTGTTTACTCTTCTTTTCCATCATGCGTTTAGTGAAGAGACAGATTTAATTGAGATATATAATAAGGCAGTTGCTCATGATGCCCTTTTAGCATCCGTAGAGTTTGAGAATCAAGCAACGCAAGAATTAATATCCCAAGGGCGTTCGTTATTTTTTCCAAGTATTACAGCTAATATTGGATTCGATGAAAAAGATAATGAACGAAAAATATTAACCTCAGAAATATCTAGCAATGTTCTTTTATCGGGAGATAAAGCAGATTTTCATAGTTATGATTATGGAATCACAATCAAGCAACCTTTGTTTAATTACGGTGCCTTTCAACAATATAAAAAAATATTATCCCAAACAAGTCTGTCCGAAAAAAAATTACTCCTAGCACAACAGGATTTAATGTATCGTGTGTCTTTAGTTTATTTCGAGACTTTAATGGCTCGAGATGAAATTGATCTTTTAAATGCGCAAAAAAAATCAATATCTGAGCAGCTTCTCGAGGCTAGAGCACGTTACAATGCTGGATTAATTTCAATAACTGATGTAAATGAAGCACAAACGAAATCCTCAATGATTGAAGCACAAAAAATTGCTGCAATCCAAAAGCTAAAAATTAAACATCGGCAAATCGAATCATTGACGGGGGAATTTCCTAAGAAAATTAAAGGTATTAATACTGTAATAGGTTTTGAAGAATTAAAAGATATTATTGATAAATGGATCAGTCTCGCGATAGAAAATAATTTAGAGCTTAGAATAAAACAGGATGAAATTAAAATTGCTGAGGGTGAAATAAAGGTTAGAAAATCGGATCGATATCCAACTATTGATGCCATTGCAACAAGATCAAGGAATTGGGATAAGGGTGGTTATCCATATGGTGCAATACAAAATGAAGGGTCCAGATCGTTTTCGGACGTATTAGGTGTTCAAATTAATATTCCAATCTTTAGTGGGGGATTTGCATCCTCAAGAGTAAGAGAAGCCCAAAAATTAAAACTTAAAACAATGGAGGATGCAGAATATCTTAAAAGACAAGTGGAGTTGAAGGTAAGAGAAAATTATTTAAACCTACAAGCAAACTATGCTGAAATAGAAGCATATCAACAAGCTTTAAGTTCCTCGAAATTACAGGTTGAATCAACTCAGCTAGCATTTAAGGAAGGGTTGAGAAATAGTGTTGAAGTTTTAGTGGCTCAACAAGTTTTGTTTAATGCAAAGCGTGATTTATTAAAGTCGCGCTATAATTATTTAATGAATATAATAAATCTTAAATTATCAGTAGGCATACTAGCTTTTGAAGATCTTCAAGAAATTAATCAATACTTATCTTCCCAATAAATCATGATAGCCAGTGCTGAAAAAAGTCAATTAGTTATTATAGATGTGCAAGAAAAACTTTCGGCAGCAATGCCCACTGAGGTCCTTAATAAACTTGTTAAACGAATTGAGTTATTAGTGGCTGCATCTAATGGTTTAGATATACCCTATATATGTACAGAGCAATACCCCAAAGGATTAGGCAAAACATTACCCAAAATGCAATCTTTCTTAAGTCAAGCCAAGTATGTAGAAAAAAAGAGTTTTGACTGTTGTGCAGAACCTATTTTCAATAGGTATTTAGTAAGAACAAGGCCGCAAATATTTTTAATGGGAATGGAGGCTCATATTTGTGTCCTCCAGACCGCTCTCACTCTTATGGATAAAGATAAAGATGTTTTTGTAGTTGAAGATGCCATAGTATCAAGAAATATTCTCAACAAACAAAATGCACTTAATCGTCTTCGTCAAGCAGGCTGTGTTGTTACGAATACTGAGTCTATTATTTTTGAGTGGTTAAAAACTTCCGACCACGAAATATTTAAAAGTCTTGCGCCTCTTATCAAAGAAATTGATTAACTATATCTGCAAGCCTTTGACTAGCTCCAGATTCTTTTTTTAGAAAATCTTTTAAATTTTTTTGGTTTATTGCTTTTTGTTTTAAACCTATAATTTTTTTGATTAATATATCTAAATCTTTTACGTTATGCAGTCTGTAAATTAAATTATGGTTTTCCGCTTTTTGTACAACATCCTGGAAATTATAAATTGATGGGCCAATAATAGTAGGCTTCCCAAGACTTAAAGGCTCAATAGGATTCTGAGCGCCAAAGTTTTTTATGCTTCCTCCAAGAATTACCAAATCAGCTAGTTCGTAATAGCTTCGCAGTTCACCCATAGTATCCCCTAATAAAACTCTTGGTAGTTGACTAGAATTTTTAAAATTGCTTCTTTTAGCAAATATAAAATTCATCGAAATAATTAAATTTTCTACCTCTTCAAATCTCTGAGGATGTCTTGGAACCAAAATCAATATAAGATTTTCAACCTTTAAATTCTTGAAACAATCTAAAATCACTTTTTCCTCACCTTTACGGGTACTGCCTGCAACCAACACAATATGGTTCGAAATATTTAACTCTTTTTTTAAAGTTTTTGAGAGAGATAATTTTTTTTTGGAAGTGGGAAAATCAAACTTTGTGTTTCCAGTTACATCGATATTAATTTGCGTTAATTTTTTAAAATTTTTACGGTCTGCTTCTGATTGAGCGCAAATCTTTTCAAATTGACTAAGCATATTTGAAGTAAAATTCCTAAAAAGTAAATACTTGCCTAAAGATTTACTAGATAATCTAGCGTTCATCAAAAATAAAGGCACCCCTTTTCTTTTGCATTGATATAACATGATAGGCCATATCTCAGTTTCAAATATTAAACCTACAGATGGTTGGAAAAAGTCTATAAATAAATTCATACATATCTTAATATCAAATGGTAAATAACACCGATGAATTCTTTCAAATTCGCCAAGGTTTGTTTCTCTCCCTGTAGGAGTTGAATGACTGACGAGAATATGGTGGTTAGGATATTGTTTTAGTAAAATTTTTATTAGAGGTAAGGCAGCATTTGTTTCTCCTACAGAAACGCAATGTATCCAAATACTCTTTTTATCTTTTAGGATATTCTTTAAATATCTTGGGTAGAAGCCTAATCGCTCACCCCAATGATGGAAGTATTGACGTTGTTTTAATCCTCTTAAAACTAATCGAAAAAAAGCAAACGGAAGCAAAAGTAAAGAAAGTATTTGATAGATGAAAATGTTCATTAATTATGATTTTGGCATACTATGAATTTAATTTAAATTTTTTTATCAGTCTAAAGCTATTGTTTTGTATAAGGAAATTTAAATTTGTGTAATTTTGGTGCATATATTTAACAAAAAAGTGTAAAAAATTACTTGACCAACCACAACCAGATGATAGAATTTTTAAATAGATCACAACATGTTGTGGTTTTCTTAAAAACGCTTTTTTTCTCTTCTCATCGTGATAAAAGCCAATAAACTAGGGGAATTTTAATGCTTGAAGCTGTGCCATCTGACTCAAATGAATCGGAATTAGAAAGAAAAAACATACCATTTCAGTCAGTTTCAATGGATATTTGGGATAAAAAATACAGATTAAAGTCTAAGCAAGGAAAGTTTATTGACAGTGATATTCAAGAAACTTATAACAGAGTAGCTAGAGCTCTAGCTGATGTTGAGATACCAGAAAAAATAGAATTTTGGCACGAGAGATTTTTGTGGGCACTCCAACATGGTGCCATTCCAGCAGGTCGCATAACTTCTAACGCAGGTGCGCTTGAACACAAACCAGCTACAAGCACTATTAACTGCACCGTCTCCGGGATAATTGAAGATAGTATGACCGATATTCTCGATAAAGTTCATGAGGCTGGGCTGACCTTAAAAGCTGGTTGTGGTATTGGTTATGAATATTCTACCTTAAGACCAAAAGGTGCATTTGTTGCAGGAGCAGGTGCATATACCAGTGGGCCGTTATCATTTATGGACATATATGATCGTATGTGTTTCACCGTATCAAGTGCTGGCGGAAGACGAGGAGCGCAAATGGCAACATTTGATATTGCTCATCCAGATGTAACCGACTTTATTAAAGCTAAAAGGGAGGACGGTAGATTACGTCAATTTAATTTGTCATGCCTTATCACTAAAGAATTTATGGAAGCAGTAAAGAGTGATGGAGATTGGAAGCTAGCTTTTCCATTAACTAAAAAAGAAGCTAAAGAAGATAAGATTGACTTAAAAGACAAAGACCAAGTTGTTTGGCGAGAATGGCCTGTACATGGTAAATATTTAACGGAAAATAAAGGGAAGAATGCAGGCAAAGTAGCCTGCAAAGTATATAAAATTCTTAAAGCAAAAAGATTGTGGGATATTATCATGTCCTCAACTTACGATTATGCTGAGCCAGGATTTATTTTAGTTGATCGCGTAAATGAAATGAATAATAACTGGTTTTGTGAAAATATTAGAGCTACTAATCCCTGCGGCGAACAACCCTTACCTCCATATGGAGCTTGTTTGCTAGGCTCTATCAATTTAACAAAGTTTGTTAAAGAACCATTTTCTGATAAAGCTTATTTTGACTGGGACGAATACAAAGAAGTAGTCAGCATTTTTACTCGTATGCTTGATAATGTTGTAGAAATTAACGGCTTACCGCTCGGCAAACAACGTGATGAAATTATTTATAAGCGTAGGCATGGTATGGGTTATCTTGGTCTTGGGTCTACCCTTGCAATGATGCAAATGGTTTACGGAGATGAGAAATCAATTCAATTTACTGAAGATGTTAGTAGAGTGTTAGCTGAAGAAGGCTGGAAAACTGGAGTAGAACTTGCAAAAGAAAAGGGCGCCGCACCGGTTATGGAAGAAATGTTTGAAATAACCCCTGAGTTAATGGCTATGAGGCCTGAAATGTCATCTGATGGAGTAAAAATTGGTGATAAGCTACCGGGTAAAGTTTTAATGGGTCGCTACAGTAGATATATGCAACAATTTTCTGAAAATCTTCAAAAGCAAATTTCAGAACAAGGAGTAAGATTTAGTCATCATAGCTCTATTGCTCCAACAGGAACAATTTCCCTTTCTTTAGCTAATAACGCTAGTAATGGTATCGAGCCTTCTTTTGCTCATCATTACAGTAGAAATGTTATCAGGGAAGGGAAAAAATCAAAAGAAAAAGTAGATGTTTTCTCTTTTGAGTTATTGGCATATCGTCATTTAGTGAATGAAAAGGCGATGCCTTTTTCTGATAAAGACGACGAAGTTTTACCAGAATATTTTATTGACTCTTCAACAATTCAGGCAAAAGCACATGTTGATATACAAGCTGCTGCTCAAAAATGGATAGATAGTTCGATTTCAAAAACTATTAATGTGCCGACAGATTATGATTATGAAGACTTTAAAAATATATACCTCTATGCATATGAAAAGGGATTAAAAGGATGTACCACATTTAGATTTAATCCTGAAGCATTTCAAGGAGTTTTAGTTACAGAGCAAGATTTAGAAAATACTACTTATAAATTTGAACTTGATGATGGTGGTATTGTTGAAGTTAAGGGAAATGAAGAAATTGAATATGATGGAGAAATTCACTCAGCAGCTAATCTTTATGACGCCCTCAAAGAAGGTTATTACGGAAAATTCTAGGGAAAAATAAATGGCGAAAAAAATTGATAAGAAAATCGTTGGCTATAGCGTAGTTGAACCATCTACTGAGAATCAAACAAATACTGAAGATAATAATATCGTTCAACTTGGAGAGCCTTTAGATCGTCCGGAGAGAATTACTGGATCAACCTATAAAGTTAAAACTCCTGTAACTGAGCACGCATTTTATATCACGATTAATGACGTGATAATGAATGAAGGAACTCCTGAAGAACATAGAAGACCCTTTGAGATATTTGTAAATTCTAAAAATATGGATCACTTTCAATGGATTGTAGGGCTTACTAGAGTAATGTCAGCAGTTTTTAGAAAGGGGGGGGATGTAACCTTTTTGATCGAAGAGCTTGTAAGTGTTTTTGATCCAAATGGTGGCTACTATAAAAAAGGTGGGAAGTATGTGCCTAGTTTAGTTGCTGAATTAGGTCAGGTAGTCGAGACGCATTTACAAAATATAGGTATGTTAAAACCTAAAGAGCTAGACGAACATCAAAAAAAAATGGTTCAAAAAAAAAGAGATGAAATCTTAGCAAAGAATTCAAGTGACCTAGATGAAAATGGATTTCCAAAAGATGCTCAATTATGTACCAAATGTAATACCAAAGCTGCAATTATGATGGATGGTTGCCTAACTTGCCTTAATTGCGGTGAAAGCAAATGTGGTTAGCATAAAGTGAACCTTAGTAATAAATTTGGCTCTATAAATCTTTATTAAGACACTTCTAGTTTATTTGAATGAGACAATCTTTTTTAATTAGCCTAATATTTTTTATCTGTTCTTTATCTGCTGAACCTTCTCGCGAGCTTTTATTTAAACTCAATACTTCAGTGGTAAAAGTAAATGTTGCCACTAAAAGCGGTGGTCATGGAGTTGGCTCCGGTGTGGTTGTTGCTCAAGACCACATAGTTACTAATTGTCACGTTATAGCAGATGCTCAGGGAGTACATGTAACAAAGTATGGTCATAGTTTTTCACCTCATGCACTTTTAGCTGATTGGGAAAATGATTTATGCATTCTAAAATTTAAATACCTACAATTAGATCCTGTAAAACTTGGCAATAATACCGAACTAAAATATGAACAAGAAGTATTTGGCAAGAGCTATGGTGGTAATACAATCAAAGCTCATACTTCATTTGGGAGAGTGAAAGGTATCCATAATTTTGCTGGCAATAAAATTATTCAATCATCCGCATGGTTCGCTATGGGAGCTAGTGGTGGTGGTTTGTTTAATCAAAAAGGTGAATTAATTGGTGTTACTACTTTTAAAACTGCCGGCAATTCAGCCTTTTATTATAGTATGCCAGTCGAAATTATTAAAAAATTATTGAGTGAAGGAAAAGAGATTGAAGTCACCACTCAACCCAAGTTACCATTTTGGGATGCGCCAGAAAATAAACAGCCATATTTTATGCAAGTAGTAGGTCCATTAAAAAAAGAAAACTGGAAAAAGCTAAAAACTATTTCATATGCTTGGCATGAATCGCAACCAGAATCCATTGAAGCTCATAGTAACTTCGCACTGGCTTTATTTAAATTAGGTGATACAGCCAAAAGTGAAGAAGAATTCAAAAAAATAGCTGAAAAAAATCCAAATTTTGTACAAAGTTTTTTATATTTATACGAAATAGCAAAATTGAGAGAAAATAAACAAGATATTGCAAAATACAAATCTATAGTATTCTCTTTGGATGAAACTATTGTCATTGAATAAAGCGCAGCCATTTTTTCTTAGTTTGTTTCTATTAAATGGATGTTCTAGTTTTAATTTAGATAAAGAGAAAATTACAGATATTTTTTCTTTAGATGATGAGGATCAAATCCTATCTCCAAAAAATTCTATCCAATTTACTTGTGATCAAAACCAAATATTTTTTCTTAGATATCTAGAAGATAAAAATGCAGTTTGGATAATTTTAGATAATCGTGAATTTAGATTAGAAAAAGATTTAGTAGATGATAATAAGTATAGCAATGGTAAAACTGTTGTTGAAATTTCTCAGGGGAATGTATCGATTACATCCAATGCAAAATCCTTATATAAGCAATGTAAAGAAAACCCCTCCTCTAAAATTTAAATTTCAAATATTAAAACTATATTTTGCCATGTCCATTACATTCTTCTAGTAGAATATACATTTTTGTATTAGGAAGATTATGTTAATAATATCTGAACATGCTGATATCCAAACACCCACTGGTGAAATGAGAACTTATATTCACAGACCAAAAAATACATCTAAGGTCCCAGTAATATTATTCTACTCAGAAATTTTTCAACAAACAGGGCCAATTGAAAGAGCGGCTAAAATTATAGCTAGTCATGGATATGCTGTCCTTGTACCTGAAGTTTTTCATGAATTAAACCCTATAGGTACTATCTTAGAATATGATGATGCCGGAAGAGAAAAGGGTAATGCTGATAAAGCTGCAAAAAATGTTGAAGGTTACGATAGCGATAATGTAGCCATGATTGAATGGGCAAAAAAACAAAATTGGTGTAATAATAATTTTGGTGCAATGGGTTTTTGTATCGGAGGACATTTAGCCTTTAGAGCAGCTTTAAATAAAAATATTAAATCTACAGCTTGTTTTTATGCAACTGATCTTCATACCAACACTATCCCCAATGAACCTGGGCAACACAGTATGGAAAAATTGAAAGACATTCAGGGTGAATTATTAATGATTTGGGGTAAGCAAGACAATCATGTGCCTACTGATGCAAGAAATCAAATCCATCAACAATTATTAAGTACTGATATCCTATTTAGTTGGCATGAATTTAATGCTCAACATGCCTTTATGAGAGATGAGGGCGATAGATATGATGCGGAGCTAGCAACTATTTGCTATCAGCTAAGTTTAAGAATGTTTGCAAGAACGTTATATTAAATTAGACACAGTCTGAAAAGGCTTCAATAGTTCTGGAAAAATCTGTACCTCTATAAGGAATATCCTTTTTTATATTTTTACGGACTACAGAATTATTCGATAAATGTTTTACTGAGTTTTTCAGATTTTTTTTAGTTTTTAAAACTTTATTTTTCATTTTCTTCCTTTTGGGAAATTATAAAATAAGGGATTGTGTCCCTATATCTGAATGGATATTAAATTGTTATAAAAATTCAACTTTTTTTGATTGTGCAACAAATAGGTTATATTTATTTATTCAACTACGGATAATATAAAATGAAAATTAGTATTAATGGAAAAATGCAATCTTTTGATAAGGAAGTTCTTACATTTGAAACCCTTATCAAAGAAATAAATTTAGAAGGAAGACGATTTGCCATTGAAAGAAATGGTGAGATCATCCCTAAAAGTCAGTTTAATAAATATACCCTAAATGATGGGGATAAATTAGAAATTATAGGAGCTGTAGGTGGTGGATAAAAATGAAAACCAATCAGAATTATTTGATATTGCAGGTCAAACATTTAACTCAAGACTATTAGTTGGTACCGGTAAATATAAAGACTTTAAAGAAACAAAATCAGCAATTGATGAAAGTGGTGCTGAAATTGTTACTGTAGCAATTCGAAGGGTTAACATAGGTCAAGATAAAAATCAGCCTTCTTTAATTGATTATCTTCCTCCAAAAGATTATACCTACTTACCAAATACAGCAGGTTGCTATACCGCAGATGATTCAGTAAGAACCTTACGGTTGGCTAGGGAATTATTGGATGGTCACAAATTAGTAAAACTAGAGGTATTAGGCGACTCAGAAACACTTTACCCAAATGTCGTAGAAACTTTAAATGCTGCGAAAATCCTTGTAAAAGATGGATTTGATGTAATGGTTTATACCTCAGATGATCCCATAATGGCAAAGCAACTAGAAGATGTAGGGTGTTGTGCCATTATGCCATTAGCATCGCTCATTGGTTCTGGAATGGGAATATTAAACCCATGGAATTTGGAAATTATAATTGATAGATTATCGGTTCCTGTAATTGTTGATGCAGGAGTAGGTACAGCTTCAGATGCATCCATAGCTATGGAACTTGGGTGTGATGGCGTGCTTATGAATACCGCAATAGCTGCTGCAAAAAATCCAATTCTAATGGCTAGGGCTATGAAAAAATCTATTGAAGCTGGGAGAGAGGCGTTCTTGGCAGGAAGAATGTCTAAAAAACTTTACCAAGCATCCCCAAGCTCTCCGACAAAAGGTATCATTGAATAAATCGATGCAAAAAAATAAAATACCAAATATAGAGATTAAAATTGAAAGTCAGTTTATGGAAGATCGATCTTTGGTTGAAGAGGATAGTTTTGTTTTTTCTTATACAGTGCTTATTAAAAATAATAGTCAGGAAACGGTTCAACTTTTAAATCGGCATTGGTTTTTTGAGAATGCGCATGGAGAAACATATGAAGTTGAGGGAGTAGGTGTCATTGGCAAGCAACCTCACATAGCTCCTGGGGAAGTTTTTTCGTATACCAGTGCAACAGAAATTAATACCCCTGATGGATATATGTTTGGTAGCTATCAAATGGTAAAAAATGATAAAACCTTATTTGATGCAAAAATAGATAAATGCATGCTTAATATGCCAAGGACCATACATTGAAAATAAAATATTATTTTCTATTAATTATATCTATCTTAATTTCAAGTTGTGATTTAATGCAATCGCAGGAGGCAGATTGTGATTGTGAGGAAATACAAGTCACCAAACAAGAATCAGAAAAATGTGAGGCATACCCTGAGGAGGAAAAAGAAAAAGATATTGCCCAATATGGTCTCCTAAAAAAATCTAAATGGGATGAGGTCAACAATATTATTAATGATGATCACCTCTCCTTGGTATGGCCTGTTTGGCTGAGAAGCTGTGATGCCCTTCGAAACAAAGATGCATGGAAAGAAGTATGTCAATTATCAAATAATCTAACATCACCAACCGACCATGATATTAAAACCTTCTTCTACCAAAATTTTAATTTATATAAAGCTTTACAAAAAAATGGTAAAGATGAAGGTCTGGTAACAGGATATTACCAACCATTACTTAAGGGCAGTAAAAAAAGATCCCGTAAATATCAAGTTCCACTTTATGGCCCCCCTTCTGATTTAATTACTGTGGATCTCAGTGAAGTTTACCCTGACCTAAAATACAAAAGACTTCGTGGTCGTGTAGAAGGTAATAAATTAATTCCTTACCATACACGAGAAGAAATAACAGAAGATAAATACCCTCTAAAAGGTAACGAACTCTTTTGGGTGAAGGATGCTGTAGAAGCTTTTTTTCTGGAAATTCAAGGTTCTGGAGTCATTGCATTTGAAGACGGGACAAGAACGCAAGTAGGTTATGCGGATCAAAACGGGCACCCTTATAGATCCATGGGAAGAGAGCTAATTCATAAAGGTGAGCTTTCACGCCATAAAGTTTCTATGCAGAGTATTAAAGCATGGGCAAAAAAGAATAAGAAAAAACTTCAGCGATTTATGAATGCAAATCCAAGTGTCGTTTTTTTTAGAGAACTTCCTCCTGGACTTCCAGGACCTATAGGTGCCCTTGGAGTACCTATTACTGCTGAAAGATCAGTTGCTGTAGATCGTAAATTTGTCCCTCTCGGAGCTCCAATCATTTTATCCACTACCCAACCAAATTCTAAAAAAACTTTAAAACAAATAATGGTAGCTCAAGACACTGGTGGCGCAATTGGTGGCGGTGTAAGAATTGACTACTATTGGGGCCAAGGCAATGCCCCTGGAAGAAAAGCAGGTTCTATGAAACAACAAGGTAAGGTTTGGGTAATGCTGCCTAAGGACTTTAAATTTCCAAAAGAGAAGTAACAATAAAAAAAGGGAGCAAGGCTCCCTTTTTTGTATGATATAAACAAAAATTACTTGTTCATTACGTACATTGTTACTTCAAAACCGAAACGCATTTCAGTAGCAGCAGGTGTTGTCCACATAATGTAATCTCCTTTCTTTTTTTAGATTCTGATATAGCTTAACTATTTCAGTAGTCCCACTATAAACAACTTAGGAATATTATGTATTTAATAGGTCATGAAAAAGTACTACGTAAAATCATGAATAAAAAAAAGGGCACATTTTCATGTGCCCTTTCCATCACTCATTACAACAGGAGGAAGTAATATTACGAGCGATAAGCTGATTCACCATGAGAAGTAGAGTCAAGACCCGTTCTCTCGTCTTCTTCAGAAACTCGAAGACCCATTGTGGCATCAATAATTTTAAATAAGATGAAGCTAATTACACCACACCAAACTATGGTTATACCGATTGATTGGGCTTGAATTACAAACTGAGCCCCAATATCAGTTACGTCACCAGTTCCACCAAATTTTTCAGCCCCAAGAACGGCTAGGCCAAGTGCACCTACAATACCAGCGACACCATGAATACCAAATACGTCTAAAGAATCATCATAACCAAGAGATGCTTTAAGACTTGTTACTGCCCAGTAAGCTATGCATGAAGCTACAAAACCTAAAACAAGTGCCCCTGCTGGACCGACCACTGCACACGCTGGTGTAATGGCAACCAATCCTGCGATAGCACCTGAGGCACCACCTAACATGGATGGTTTTCCTTTTCCAATCCATTCGCATGCAGCCCAACCTAATACTGCGGCGGCTGTTGCAACTTGTGTATTGACCATCACTAAACCAGCAACTCCATCGGCAGCAAGTTCACTACCGACATTAAAGCCAAACCATCCAGCCCAAAGTAGAGAGGCACCAATCATTGTAAATGGAAGATTATGTGGAGCCATGTTATCTTTGCCATATCCGATACGTTTACCAAGCACTATGGAACCTACTAATGCAGCAATACCAGCATTAATATGAACAACGGTACCGCCAGCAAAGTCAATTGCTCCCATTTGTGAAATAATTCCACCCCCCCAAACCATATGGCATATTGGCGCGTAAACAAGCGTGCCCCATGCAGCGAGGAAAACTAATAACGATGAAAACTTTATACGTTCAGCGAAAGCACCTACAATAAGAGCTGGTGTTAACGCAAAGAAAGTGAGTTGGAAAGTTACAAATACGTATTCAGGAATAGAGCCTGAAACTGTATCTCCATTAATACCACTTAAAAAAGTAGTTCCTAAGCCACCCACATAATCATTATAGGGACCTTCTGAGAAGGCTAGGCTATAACCATAAATTACCCATAACACCGACATAAGTGAAAAGGTTACAAAAACCTGCATTAAAACCGAAAGCATATTTTTGGATCGGACTAAACCCCCATAAAATAAAGCCAGACCAGGAATGGCCATAACTAAAACAAGAATAGTTGCCATAATCATCCAAGCAGTATCACCAGAATTAATAGTAGCTACTTCTTCCGCCATACCAATTTGGGAAAATCCCATTAATAAAAGACCTATAAGGCCCGTAAAACTAAATTTTGAAAATAATTTTGTCATGTCAGTCTCCTAAAGAGCTTCCTCACCGGTTTCACCAGTGCGGATTCGTTTAACTTCATCGAGACTCATCACGAAAATTTTACCGTCACCGATTTTTCCAGTAGCAGCAGACTTTTCAATAGCCCCAACAACTTTTTTGAGTAATTTGTCTGAAACGGCAACTTCTAATTTAACTTTTGGAAGGAAATCAATAACATATTCCGCTCCTCGATAAAGTTCCGTGTGACCCTTTTGACGTCCAAACCCTTTAACTTCCGTAACAGTGATACCTTGCACACCAATTTCGGAAAGGGCTTCTCTGACCTCATCAAGCTTAAATGGCTTGATAATTGCAGTTACAAATTTCATAATATTCCCCTATTTAAATAGAAAAGCGAGGGTCAAAACCCTCGCTTAATAAAATTTCTAGAACGATGCTGAAAGGTAAGCACCTCCTACGTCATCACCTAAGAATGTACTACCAATAGTCCAATCAGTTTCGGACATATCAGTATCTGTATAGAAAGCTCCTACAGCATAAGTGTCGTTAATTGCATATTCTGCATTAAGTTTCCAATCAGTGTAGTCATAGGTGCTATCTCCAAATGTTTGATGACCGACTCCTACTGATAGAGTGAGTGCATCACCTACTGGAACATCTACACCAAGATGAGTATAGTTTTCACCATCCATATCACTGAATGCCCAAGCATCGTTGGAAACTACTGTGTAGTTTGTCAAAGCTGCAGAAAAAGCACCGAAATCATAGCCAAAGCTCACATATACTTCAGTTGCATCGGCTTCGGCAGCAGTTTCAATGTCATCACCTGGGTAGAAGAATTGCAGGACACCAACGTCCCAGCCTAGGCCAGAATCACCAAATGATCCAGCAAACCCAGCATACACATCAAGCTCAACACTGTTATGATTCATTGCGCCACCTTCTTCAGTCCAACTTACGTTAGAACCCCATACACCTGCATAAAAACCAGATGAATGTTCTACATCAAAACCACCTTGAAGGGCAGGCTCATTTACTGTTTGAGTATAACCACGGAAAACGTAATCGGAATAAAGGCCCACGTTAGCACTTACGCCCCATTCAGATGCTGCTTCCTCAGCTACAACTGGCATCATAGGGACCATTAGAGCACCCATAACTGCCATTTTTAATTTATTAAATTTCATTTACTTCTCTCCTTTTCTTAGTTTAACGATGTCATTTTGTATTTGAATCGCCATACAATATGACAAGCAATTAGCATGCCAACTTTTTGTTGGGGAATAATAAAAATTGCAATGCTATTAGTAAAAACATCAATTTATAATGTAGAATCAATGTTTTAGTGGACCAAATTTATGATAGACAAAAATAAAATACAAGAAATTTCAGACAAAATTAGTAAAATAATTGAAGATTCACCAATTAGTGACATTGAAGAGAACATTAATGCACTACTTCAGAGCACATTCACCAAATTGGACCTTATTTCCCGTGAAGAATTTGATGTGCAAACCCAAGTACTAAAGAGAACTCGATTGAAATTAGAGGATTTAGAAAAGAAAATAGATGCTCTTCAAACTAAAAGTAAAAAATAAAAGTAATAATATACAAA
>CACEEB010000006.1 GCA_902558495.1 uncultured OM43 clade bacterium
TAATAGCTCACCTCTATATCTTTTTTCATAACCAACAATGGGAAGCGATTCTTCAATTAATGAAAATGGTTTTAAAATTGTAATCTTTATATTTCTGTCAATAAGATCACCTACCGTGTAACCTACTTTTTGCTTAGGATCATTAACTTCAACTGAAATATATTTAGGGTCTATATCTTTAAATTTCGTAGGGTCCTCATAGCTATTTACGGATGAAACATGAAGAACAAATAGAAAAATATAAAAAAAATTACGCATGGTAGTGCTCATTAAAATACTTGGTCATTTCTAAAGGTATAAAATCATCATTAACAAAGAAAGCTGGTGAATTGTATTTGAGAAATAATTTCTCCAATTCGTCCTTTCTTTTTTTATATGTATTTTTAATTTTAGTAAGCATTTTTTTTCTTAAAAAAATAGTTTTTTCTTTGCCTGACTCAGGGTCTGCAACCGAAACAATACCAAATCTTGGAAGATCTTGGTATTCACTTTTATTCCATAGAATAATAGGTACTAATGTGTGTTTCGTTAATTTAGATAGGCTATACTCAATATCAATTTTTGGCATATGAAAGTCGGAAATTAAAAAAATAAGTGTATGGTCGTTTGGAAGTATCCTAAAAACATTCTTAATACCCTGATGGCCAGAGCTTTGCGGATTATGTTTTTTCAGTCTGTCTATCAATAAGCGCGTTTTATGGGGTCGGTATGATAATGGTGACCACCAGTTTGTTTCAGTATGATCATTAAAGCCTATAAATCCAAGGGCATCACTTTTACTTGTTGCAGAATTGGTTATTACAGTCGCTATCTCGGCGGCAAGGTTTAATTTTGTTTTTTTTTGGCCATAATTCATACTTGATGACAAGTCTGTAACTATCATAACCGGCGTTGTGCTTCTTTGATTAAAAATTCTTACATATATTTGTTCCAATGGATCACGCATTGATTGTCGTATGTCAATGCGTCTTGGATCTGGATAATCAATTAAATTTGAGTGCCCTGCAAATTCAATCCCCATTCCTCTTTGGTCACTTTTGTGTTGCCCGGGATGATGACCTTTTGTTTTCCAGTTAATATGATAATCGAATGTCTCGATGTTATTCATTATGGAGCGGCTACTTTATTTAATATTTGGTCGGTAAGTTCTCTTGCAATCTCCGTTCTTCTCAACTCATAAACTGGGTTGAAAACTAATCTGTGTGCGATTGTTTCATGGAATATTGAATGAATATCTTCAGGAATTAATGAGGTTCTGTCATTCATCCATGCATTTACTCTTGCACACTTCATCATCATACTTATACCTCGTGGGCTAGCTCCAGAAATAATTAAGATTTTAATATCAATATCGCTTATCTTTAGGCCATAAAGCTCAGGATTAGATGTAGATTTCCAAAGATTTAAAGCATATTCTTTAAGTTTTGTTGATGCGGTTATATTGCCTTGAATATCTTCAGATAATTTATTGAGCTGATCATATTTTAGAAGATCTGCTTTTGCACCTTCAATAAGGGTATCTGCGTCATGAAATTTAGTATCAAAGACAAGATTTGTCATTATTTCATCTTGCTGAGGAATTACTATAGGTATTTCCATCATAAATCTATCCCTAGCTGCTGATGGAATTTCAAAAGTTTCTTCTTTTTCGACTTGGTTACGATCTGCAAAAACCAAAAGGTGTGGAAATTTATATTCTTTATTGAAAGCTGAGAGCGTTCTCTCTGCCATAATCCGAAGTAGGAGAGAGTGAACCTGTGGTCTAGCCCTATTTATTTCGTTAAAGAAAAAGATCGATAGACCCTCTCCTGATTTTAAAACGGGCCCATCGCTTACCCTAGGCTTCCCATCTTCCCCAAGATAAGTGTGATAAATTAAATCATTTGGCATTAAATCAATGGTGCCTTCAATACGCTCATATCCACCACCAATTGATCTTGCAAAAGCTTTAAGTATGGTTGTTTTTCCTACACCAACATCACCTTCAAGTAGAACGTGACCTCTGGAAAAAATGGCATTAGTTATTAATCGTATTGGCTTTTCTTGACCAACAATTACTTTATTGATTTCGCCTTCTAGATTTAAAGCAAGTTTTCGCCACTTGGCCAGATTTTGGTCACTCATTGTGATATATTCCTAGGTAGTTTATTTCAAATAATTATTATATACATGAGCTAAATTTACTTAGCAGACTAAGAGAATAACATAGTATGAAAAAAGATAGCTATTCAAAGGAAGAACTTTTAGCATGTGGACGGGGAGAGATGTTTGGCGAAGCAAATGCACAACTTCCTTTGCCTCCAATGCTTATGTTTGATCGTATAACAAAAATAACTGAATCTGGTGGTAAGTATGGGCTTGGTGAAATAATTGCGGAAATGGATATTAATAAAGATCTATGGTTTTTCCAATGCCATTTTGATGGAGATCCAGTTATGCCTGGTTGTTTAGGATTGGATGCGATGTGGCAGTTGCTTGGGTTTTATTTGGGGTGGAAAGGAGGGCCTGGAAAGGGAAGAGCTCTTGGTAGTGGTGAGGTAAAGTTTACGGGCCAAGTACTACCCTCTACAAAAAAGATTAAATATATTATTGATCTTAAGAGAGTAATTATGCGTCGCCTGGTAATGGGTATTGCAGATGCTAAAATGGAAATAGATGGTAGATTGATTTATCAGGCAACAGACCTTAAGGTAGGTTTGTTTACAAGGACAGATAACTTTTAGAGGGTTAAACATTTGAGAAGAGTTGTTGTTACTGGAATAGGAATTGTTTCTAGCTTGGGAAATAATGCTAATGAGGTGGAAGCAAGCCTAAAATTAAGTAAATCTGGAATTTCATTTCAATCAGAATATCAGGAGCATGGGCTTCGATCGCAAATTGCAGGCTCAATAAATATTTCTGTTGAGGAATTAATAGATAGAAAATTGTTGCGCTTTATGGCAAAGGGGCATGCTTACGCTTGGATTGCTATGCAAGAGGCTATTGCCGATTCACAACTTGAGGATAATCAAATATCAAATTATAAGACTGGCATTATTGTTGGTGCTGGGGGTACATCTACTGAAAGTATGTATCAAGGTACTAATATTTTAAATGAGAGAGGTATAAGACGGGTAGGGCCTTACATGGTTACTAAAACAATGTCTAATGGAGTTGCAGCTTGCCTAGCAACAGGAGCAAAAATAAAAGGGGTAAATTATTCTATTACATCTGCTTGCTCAACCAGTGCACATTGTATTGGAAATGCATATGAATTAATACAAATGGGTAAGCAAGACATTATGTTTGCGGGAGGAGCCGAAGAAGAACATTGGACAATGAGTTATTTGTTTGATGCTATGGGAGCAATGTCTTCAAAATATAATGATCAGCCAGAAAAGGCTTCAAGAACATTTGACGTAAACAGGGATGGTTTCGTTATATCTGGTGGGGGCAGTATTTTAGTGCTAGAGGAATATGAGCATGCAATTAAGAGGGGAGCTAAGATATATGCTGAGATTATTGGCTATGGCGCTACTTCAGACGGACATGATATGGTTGCCCCAAGTGGCGAGGGAGCCCAAAGATGTATGGAAATAGCATTAAGAGAGAATGATACCTTGGATATTGATTATATAAATACTCATGGAACTAGCACACCGGTAGGGGATTCAGTAGAGTTAGATGCAATAAGAAACGTTTTTGGTGATGATATCTTTGGTAAGATACCTTTCATTGCATCCACAAAATCTTTATCTGGCCATGCTTTGGGGGCTGCAGGATCCAATGAGGCAATTTATAGCTTAATAATGATGAATGGTAACTTTCTTACTCCATCTGTAAATATCGATGAATTAGATTCTTCGGCTGAGGGATTACCAATTTTATTAAAAAAACATGATGGACCAATACAAAAAGTAATGTCAAACAGTTTTGGTTTTGGCGGAGTTAATGCATCATTAATTTTTTCTAGGGATAAACTTTAAAGAAGTTTAAATAATATTTTGGAATCAATACTTAAATCTAAAAAACTTGACAATGTTTGTTATGACATAAGAGGACCTGTTCTTGCTCACGCAAAGAAAATGGAGGATGACGGCCATAGAATTATAAAGCTTAACATTGGGAATCCAGCTGCTTTTGGTTTCGAAGCCCCTGATGAGATTACACAAGATGTAATTAGGAATATGTCCCGTGCTTCTGGATATACAGAAAGTCATGGATTTTTTGAGCCAAGAAAAGCAATAATGCACTATACCCAGCAAAAAAATATTAAAAATGTGGATGTGGATGACATCATTATTGGTAATGGTGTGTCAGAGCTTATTGTAATGTCGATGCAAGGACTTATTAATAATGATGATGAAGTATTAATTCCTAAGCCTGATTATCCGTTATGGACTGCTGCAGTCACTCTTGCAGGGGGAAAACCAGTCCATTATACATGTGATGAGGGTGCTGATTGGTTTCCTGATATAAAGGATATAGAATCGAAAATTACCTCAAAAACTCGAGGAATCCTAGTGATTAACCCAAATAACCCTACTGGTGCGTTATATAGTGACGACTTGTTAAAAGAAATAATTGAAGTTGCGCGAAGGAATAAACTTATCATATTTGCAGACGAAATTTATGACAAAGTCTTATACGATCAAAATAAACATACTGCTATAGCCTCACTTGCCGATGATATATTATTTGTTTCCTTAAATGGATTATCAAAAAATTACAGAGCATGTGGTTATAGAGCAGGTTGGTTGATAGTTTCTGGAAATAAAGATGTAGGTACTGATTATTTAGAAGGTCTAAATATGCTTGCTTCAATGCGATTGTGTTCCAATGTACCTGGTCAACTTGCAATTCAAACTGCACTTGGTGGGTATCAAAGCATTAATGATCTTGTAGCGCCCTCAGGAAGGCTTTATAAGCAAAGAGAGTTGGCTTATAAGATGATTTCATCAATAGAGGGGGTTAGTTGCGTTAAGCCAAAAGCTGCAATGTATCTATTTCCAAAACTTGATCCTAAGGTATATCAGATAGAAGATGATCAAAAATTCATACTGGATATATTGATGGAGAAAAAGATTTTATTAGTCCAGGGCTCAGGTTTTAATTGGCATGACAACAACCATCTTAGACTTGTATTTTTACCAAATGAGGATGATTTGAAAATTGCAATTCAGAGGTTAACAGAATATTTAAATAATTACCGAAAGAGAAAATAACAATGAATGTTGGTTTAATAGGAATTGGAACAGTTGGTGGAGGAACATATAAAGTCCTTACTGAGAATTTTCAAGAAATTTTCAATAAGATTGGTATTGAAATTAAAGTTACCCACGTAGCCGATAAAGATGTTGGTTTGGCAGAAAAATCAGTTGATAAGTCAGTAAAGATAGTCCCAGATGCATTTGAACTTATTGCTAATAAGGATGTTGATTTGGTAGTTGAGTTAATTGGAGGTACAAGTATAGCAAAGGACTTAGTTAAAAGTGCTTTAACAAATGGAAAGCATGTTGTGACTGCGAATAAGGCATTAATTGCCACGTATGGCGAAGAACTTTTTCAGGTTGCTGACGAGAATAAGGTTGTATTAGCATACGAAGCCGCCGTTGCAGGGGGAATTCCAATAATTAAGGCACTTCGAGAAGGTCTAGCAGGTAATAAAATAGAGTGGGTTGCGGGGATAGTGAATGGAACGACAAATTATATTCTCACTGAAATGAAGGATAATGATTTGTCGTTTGATACTGCACTTAAACAAGCACAAGAATTAGGTTTTGCAGAGGCTGATCCCACATTTGACATTGAAGGCGTGGATGCTGCGCATAAAATTACAATTATGGCCTCTATAGCTTTTGGGATACCAATTAATTTTGATGCAGTTTTTATTGAGGGTATTAATGGTCTAGATCAAAAAGATATCTCATATGCAGAGGAATTAGGCTATAGAATTAAGCTTTTGGCACTAGCTAAATTAGAGGAAAGAGGTGTGGAAGTAAGGGTGCATCCTACTCTTATACCTGAATCTAGGCTTGTAGCTAATGTAAGTGGCCCCATGAACGCCGTTTTAGTAAAGGGTAATATGGTGGGCCCAACACTTTATTACGGAGCTGGAGCTGGAGCGGAACCAACAGCTAGTGCTGTTGTTGCAGATATAATAGATATTGCAAGACAATCACAAATATCAAATAAACCTTTTATTCCGTCACTTGGATTCATGACAAATCAAATTAAAGAAAAGGAAATATTATCTATTGATGATATAAATTCTGAATTTTATTTAAGACTTTCTATGAAAAATCAAGCTGGGTCATTAGCTAAAATAACGAAGATTTTTGCAAGTCATAATATTTCAATAGATGCTATGACTCAAAAGGTGGAACATAATCAAAGTATCGATCCAGATATTTTTTTAGTGACATCCAAAACAAAAGAGTCAATTGTTAATGAAATAATAGAAGAGATAGAGGCGTTTTCGGATAATAATCATAAAATCATTAAATTGAGAATTGAAGAATTAAAATAGATAGGAATATATGAAGTACATATCCACTAGAGGTAAATCCCCAGAACTAAATTTTTCAGACGTTTTGTTGTCAGGACTTGCTCCTGACGGAGGCCTCTATTTACCCAAAAACTATCCTTCAATATCAAATGAGGAATTAAGTTTAATGCGAATGATGTCATACTCTGAATTGGCATTTTTTATTTTTTCTAAATATATAGATGATATTCCCTCTGAAGATTTGAAGGATATTGTTAAAAAAACATACACAAAAAAAGTTTATGGGTTTAGCAGAAAAGAACAAAATGCGGAGGATATTACTCCAACCCTTAAATTAAAAAACAATCTTCATTTGCTCTCGCTATCGAATGGACCCACTATTGCATTTAAGGATATTGCCATGCAATTTTTAGGGAATATTTTTGAATATGTCCTCTCAAAACAGAATAAATCACTAAATATTCTAGGAGCAACTTCTGGTGATACCGGTTCAGCTGCAGAATACGCCATGAGGGGTAAAAAAGGTATTAAAGTATTTATGCTCTCACCAAATGGAAGAATGAGCCCTTTTCAGACTGCACAAATGTATAGTTTGCAGGATAAAAATATTTTTAATATTGCTATCAAGGGCGTATTTGATGATTGCCAAGATATAGTCAAGGCAGTATCTAATGATCTTGAGTTTAAAGAAAAAAATAAGATTGGTGCAGTAAATTCTATCAACTGGGGAAGAATTCTTGCTCAGATTGTTTATTATTTTAAAGGATATTTTGATGTAACCGAATCAAATGATGAGATTGTAGATTTTACAGTCCCAACTGGAAATTTTGGTAATATATGCGCCGGACATGTAGCAAGGATGATGGGACTGCCGATAAGAAAATTGGTAGTTGCTACAAATGAGAATGATGTCTTAGATGAATTTTTTAAAACTGGATCTTATGCTCCACGAGGATCAGATAAAACTTATTTAACATCTAGTCCTTCAATGGATATATCTAAGGCATCAAATTTTGAAAGATTCATGTTTGATGTATTTAAACGTGACGCAGATATACTTTGTAAACATTGGAATCAAGTAGATTTAGGGGGTTCTTTTAATTTAACTGATGAACTATTTGAGAGGATAAGTAATTTTGGGTTTATCTCATCATCAAGTAAGCATGTTAATAGAATAGGTCTTATAAAGAAATTTTATGAAGATTACAATGTTATCGTAGATACTCATACTGCCGACGGCCTGAAGGCTGCACTAGATCACTTTGATAGCTCTATTCCTATGCTCGTTCTGGAAACTGCCCTACCCATTAAATTTGAAAAATCTATTTTTGAGGCTATTGGAAAATATCCAGACAGACCTAAGCAATTACAAAATATTGAGTCTTTAAAGCAGCATAATGAAGTATTTAATAATGATGTAAATGAAGTTAAAAATTTCATAACAAAAAACACCTAAAATGCAACAATATCTTAATCTTCTAAAATATGTTAACGATTATGGAGTAAAGAAATTAGATAGAACAGGGACAGGTACTTTGTCGGTCTTTGGATATCAAATGCGTTTTGATTTATCACAAAACTTTCCTTTATTAACAACAAAGAAGATCCATCTTAAGTCTGTTATTTATGAGTTACTTTGGTTCCTAAGTGGTGACACTAACATAAAATTTTTGAAAGATAATGGGGTGTCTATATGGGATGAATGGGCAGATGAAGATGGCGAACTTGGTCCAGTTTATGGGCATCAATGGAGAAGTTGGCCAACTCCAGAAGGAAAGACTGTTGATCAAATAAGTAATCTTATAAATCAAATAAAGAATAATCCTGACTCAAGAAGATTAATTGTTTCTGCATGGAATGTTGGTGAAATTGATAAAATGAAACTCCCCCCATGTCATGCATTCTTTCAGTTTTATGTTGCTGAAGGAAGATTATCATGCCAACTCTATCAGAGAAGTGCAGATATCTTTTTAGGTGTACCATTTAATATTGCATCATACGCATTACTAACTATGATGGTAGCTCAGGTTTGTGGTTTGAAGACAGGGGAGTTTGTGCATACTTTGGGTGATGCTCACATATATTTAAATCATTCAGAACAAGTAAAAATACAATTATCGAGAAGTATTAAGGAGCCACCTATTATGAATATTAATAAAGATAGAAGTAGCATATTTGATTTTACTTTTGATGATTTTATATTAGAGGGATATGACCCACACCCAGTTATTAAAGGCACAGTAGCAGTATAGTGAAAAAAATTGCGATTATTGTAGCTATGTCTAACAATCAAGTAATTGGGGTTGATAATTCCCTTCCATGGCATATTTCAGAAGATCTAAAAAGGTTTAAGCAGCTAACAACAGGTTACCCAATAATTATGGGAAGAAAAACATATGAGTCTATTGGCAGACCTCTTCCTAACAGACATAATGTCGTTGTTACGAGAGACGCACATTTGAAAATTAGTGGAGTAGATGTAACGAACTCAATTGAGTCAGCATTAGGTATCTGCAAAAACAGCGATACAGTATTTATAATTGGCGGAGGGATGATATATAACTTAGCATTACCCTATGTTAATCATCTTTATATTACACAGATTGATACATTTGTAGATGGCGATGCATATTTTCCAGATTTTGATAAAAGTCAATGGGAGGAGATATCTAGAAGAAACTCAAAAGATTCAGATGGAACGTCTTTTTCTTTTGTAGACTATAAAAAAATATAAATTTGTTGCCTGTCTTACTTAATAAATATTAGAGAAAATATCTAAATTTTTGGAAGTGTAACTCCACTTTGACCTTGATATTTTCCTCCGCGATCTTTATAAGATGTTTCGCATTCCTCATCTGATTCGAAGAACAGTACTTGCGCACATCCTTCATCTGCATAAATTTTGGCTGGAAGCGGTGTTGTGTTGCTAAATTCTAATGTTACATAACCTTGCCATTCGGGCTCAAAAGGAGTTACGTTTACAATAATTCCACACCTTGCATAGGTTGATTTACCAACACAAATAGTTAAGATATTTCTAGGTATTTTAAAAAATTCAACTGTCCTTGCAAGGGCAAAAGAGTTTGGTGGAATTATGCAGTGATCCCCATTAAACTCTACAAAAGAGTTTGGGTCAAATGATTTTGGATCAACTATGGTGCTATTTATATTGGTAAAAACTCTAAATTCTGGAGCACATCTTATATCATAACCATAGCTAGAAGTGCCATAGGACACAATTTTTTCACTATCTTTTTCACGAATCATATTAGGCTCAAATGGACTTATCATTCCATGTTCTTCGGCCATTTTCCTTATCCATTTATCTGATTTTATAGTCATAAAAGTTTAAAAATCTTGTTATAAAAAAATTAGCGCCAGAACTGGTCCAAATCTTCAAAAATAATTTTAGAAGCATCGGGATCATTTTTACCAGCGACGTATTGCTCCAACTTGATTTTATTTTTGGACCAATGGTTTATGATTGGATCAACAAATTTCCACTGAGCTTTAACTTCATCAATATGTAAAAATCTTGATTGGTTGCCACTCATAAGGTCTAACATTAGTGTTTCATACGCATCAATACTTTCATCTCCTTCAACACGATTTTTTCCTTCAAGATTTGTAATTCTTATTTCATTTTCATCAAGTCCTGGAGTCTTAGAGTTTATTTCAAAATTGGTAGTTTCATTTGGTTGTATATTAAAGATTACCCAATTTGGATTTCCATCAATAGACAAGGGATTCTTCTTAAATTTAATTGAAATTTTTGTTCCACTTTCATGCAACCTTTTGGCCGTTCGAAGATATATTGGAACACCCTGCCACCTTGAATTATCAATAAATAATTTTACGGCTGCATACGTCTCAGTAATACTATCTTGGCTTCCAAGTTCATTTAAATAACCATCAACCTTTCCTTCACCATCTATTTGACCTGTTGCATATTGTGCTCTAAAAACGTGATTATCGAATTCTTTATCATTTATTGGTACTATGGAATTTAGTAGCTTTATTTTTTCTTCTCTAATATCGTTTGGTGCGAATGATTTTGGTGGCTCCATTGTTGTAAGCGCCATCATTTGTAGTAAATGACTTTGTATCATATCCCGAAGAGCGCCAGTTGAATCATAAAAAACAGTTCGGTCACCAACTCCTAAAGTTTCATGATTGGTAATCTGAATATGATCAATAAAATTTTTATTCCAAATAGGTTCCAATAATGAATTAGCAAATCTTGTTGTGAGAATATTTTGGAGTGCTGATTTACCAAGATAATGATCTATACGGTATATCTGATTTTCATCAAGATGATTTGAAATAGAATCTTGGAGCGCACTTGCACTCTTTAGATCAGTTCCAAAAGGCTTTTCTATTAAAACTCTTTTCCAGCCGTTATCTTCATTGAGTAAATTTACTTCAGCTAATTTATCAACAATGAGAGCAAAATCAGAGGGTCTTACTGATAAAAAGAAAGCAAAGTTAGGAGTGAAAAGATTTTTATCATTTAATTTGTTCGCAAATTTTTTAAATGCATCTGAATCATCTGGTAAGTTTGCATGATAAATATTTCTTTTAATAAAGCGACTATAGGTTTCTTTGTTATAGTTACTTTTAAATTTTTTATCAAGTATATCTTTAATTTCAGCCTCCCATTCATCAGGAGAAACCAATTGTCTTCCAACAGATAATATCTTCATTTTAGGCGGTAACATTCCTGACTCATCTAAATGAAATAAACCGGGTACTAATTTAACTCGAGAAAGGTTTCCTCTCGCACCAAATAAAACTAATGTTGAATCTTCAATCATTTAATCACTAACCTTTCCTTTTCATTACATGCCCACCAAAAGCATTTCGCATTATAGAAAGTATTTTGTATCCATAACCCTTTGATTTTTCCTGACTTCTAAATCTTACTTGAAGTGCTTGCGTTAAAACTGGTGCAGGTATCCCTTGTTCAATTGCTTCAACAGCAGTCCATCTACCCTCTCCAGAATCTGCAACAAAAGGTGCTATCTCATCTAATTCTGGATCACCTTTTAACGCCTCAGCTGTTAAATCCAGCAACCAGCTCCTAACTACAGAACCATGTCGCCAGAGTTCTGTAACTTTTCCTATATCAATATCATATTCTTTTCTACCCTTCAGTAATTCTAAACCCTCAGCAAAAGACTCCATCATTCCATACTCGATCCCATTATGAATCATCTTTGTGAAATGACCAGAACCTATCGGACCAACATGTAACCATCCAGTTTGTGGTGTTGGTGCTAATGCCTTAAGAGCAGGTTCAACAGCTTTGGCTACTTCATGAGAGGCACCAACCATTAAACAATAACCATTTTCCAGTCCCCATACCCCACCAGATGTTCCACAATCCATAAAGCCAATATCATATTCTTCAAGCATACTTCCCATTTTTACACTTTGTTTGAAGTTTGAATTACCACCATCAATAATAATATCGCCTTTGTTTAGCAGGGGAATAAGATCAGCAATTTGTTTTTTGGTAATTTCACCCGCAGGTAGCATCATCCAAACTATTTTCTGCTTATCTAATTTTGACAATGCATCTTCAACTGATGATGATGCAATTACCTTTTCCTTTTCTGAAAGTTCTTTCACGATTGTTTGATTATTATCATAACCGACTACAGAAACACCTTTCCTTACAAGGCGTGCAGCCATGTTACCTCCCATTTTACCTAAGCCCAACATTGCAATTTTCATTATTTATCCTTTTGTAGAAGAGTATAATTTATTAATCTTTTGAATTAATTTCGCTTTATAATGACGTGCTCAAATTATAACAAGATTTGCACTTTAAGAATTAAACTTATTGACAGGAATTCTATGACTACAAACAAAATAAAGCATGTCTCTTACGATGATCTAGATACTTTTGAAGCAAATGCTTGTAACTTCATAATTGATACTGCAAATAAAAGTATTAAACAAAAGGGTGCTTTTAAAATTGTGTTATGTGGTGGAAACACTCCAAAAAGAATTTATGAAAAACTTAAAGAACAAAAAACTGATTGGTCTAAATGGAATATTTATTTAGGGGATGAGAGATGTCTTCCTGCAGATCATAAAGATAGAAATAGCATGATGATTAAAAATAGTTTCTGTAATAATGTACCGATACCAAGTAATCAAATATTTTTAATTGAAAGTGAAATTGGTAATATAGCTGCTGCTAACAAATATAATCTTATGCTAGATAAAGAGGAAAATTTTGACTTAGTTTTACTTGGCTTTGGTGAGGATGGTCATACAGCAAGCCTTTTCCCTGGACATGAATGGGACGATTCTAAAAATGCTATAGCGGTCTTTGATGCACCTAAGCTCCCTGCAAATCGAGTTTCGATGACGGCCAGTAGATTAAGCAAAACAAATAAAATACTTTACCTTGTATCAGGATCCAATAAAGGTAATGCGTTTCAAAGATGGAATGATAAAAATGATTTACCCGTATCCAAGATAACTGCAAAAGACGAATTAGTTATATATTCTTTTGATATTTAGCTAGTTTTTTTCAATAACAATTTTTGGAAATTTATTGGTAGTATCTTCGTTAAGTGATGCAATCCTAAGTGAGGTATTTATGGCAATTTCTTCATATATAGCTGCTATCTTTCCATCGCCATCACAAACCACGGTTGGATTTCCAGCATCTAATTGCTTTCTTATATTTATATCTAATGGAAGGCTTCCTAGAAGTTCAACCTCGTAATCCTTAGCCATCTTAAAACCACCACCTTCACCAAAGATATATTCCTCATGACCGCATTGTGAGCAAATATGGGTGGCCATATTTTCTACGATACCAATTATTGGAACATTTACTTTTTCAAACATTTTAAGCCCTTTGCGAGCATCTAATAAAGCTATATCCTGCGGCGTTGTTACAATTACTGCACCAGTTACAGGTATTTTTTGCGCCAATGTAAGTTGAATGTCTCCAGTTCCTGGAGGTAGATCAACAATAAGATAATCAAGATTATTCCATTTAGTTTCTTTTAATAATTGTTCAAGCGCACCAGTTACCATGGGTCCTCGCCATATCATAGGCGTCTCCTGATCAACTAGAAAACCTATAGACATTACCTCTATTCCATGAGCAATAATTGGATCCATGGATTTACCATCTGAACTCTGAGGTTTTTTATTATTAATACCTAACATTTGAGGTTGACTTGGTCCATAAATATCTGCATCTAAAATACCAACCTTAGCACCAACTTTTGCAAGTGCTAAAGCAAGATTTACTGCTGTTGTTGATTTTCCAACTCCGCCTTTTCCTGATGCTATTGCAACAATATTTTTAACACCCTTGAGTGGGGAAAGTCCTTGTTGAACTTTATGGCTTTTTATCTTGCTTGTTAAGAAAACTTTAGTAAGTAATCCTTGGGATGATGATATTTTTTTTTCGATCAATTGTTGTAATTCATCCAATCTTTTTTTTGCAACAAAATTGAGTTCAATTTCTATGTTTATTGATTTATTATCTTGGTCAATTTTTTTTATGTTTTTCTCTTTTAAGAAAATATTATTACTACTAGGAAATTTAATACTTAGTAATTCATCAGTTATTGTTTTTTTCATTTCTTAAGCTTTCGAAAAATTAAATAAAAAATATAACACTTGGGATTAGACCTGGTTATTTGCTAGAATAACTGTGACCAAAATTTACCTCAAAAGTTACTTTAATTATGCGTAAAATATTAACTACTTCAGCTTTACCTTATGCTAACGGTAGTATACACCTTGGACATCTTGTCGAATATATTCAGACTGACATCTGGGTAAGATACCAAAGATTAGCTGGTAATGAAGTTCATTATATCTGTGCAGACGACACACATGGAACACCTGTAATGCTTAGAGCTGAGAAAGAGGGTATTACTCCAGAAGAATTGGTCGATAAGGTGCATAAAGAGCATAGTCAAGATTTTCATGATTTCAATATTTCATTTGATAATTTTTATTCTACAAATTCTGACGAAAATAAAATGTTGTCAGAGAGTATGTATGAATCCCTGAAAGAAAATAAAAAAATCGAAATTAAAGAAATCGAACAATTTTTTGATGAACAAAAAAATATGTTCTTACCTGACCGTTTCATAAAGGGTACTTGTCCAAAATGTAATGCTAAAGACCAATATGGTGACTCTTGTGAAGTTTGTGGAACTACCTATAATCCAACTGATTTAATTGACGCATATTCGGTTCTCTCAGGAGAAAAACCGGTCAGAAGAAAAACTGATCATTATTTTTTTAAGCTATCCGAATGTTCAGATTTTCTTGAGCAATGGACGCAGTCAGATACACTTCAAACTGAAGCGTCAAATAAATTACAAGAATGGTTTTCTGCAGGATTAAATGATTGGGATATCTCTAGAGATGCCCCATATTTTGGATTTGAAATACCTGGAGCTCCTGGTAAATATTTTTATGTTTGGTTAGATGCACCCATTGGTTATATGGCCAGTTTTATGAATTATGCCAAAAATAACGAATTATCATATGATGATTTTTGGAAAAAGGGATCTGATGCTGAGTTAATTCATTTTATTGGTAAGGATATTTTGTATTTTCATGCATTATTTTGGCCTGCTACTTTGAACTTTTCAGATCATAGGACGCCATCTAAAATTTTTGCTCATGGATTTCTTACTGTTAATGGTGAGAAAATGTCGAAGTCAAGAGGAACCTTTATTACGGCAAGAAGTTATATTGAGTGCCTTAAAAATCCTGAATATCTCCGTTATTATTACTTCTCTAAGCTTAATGATTCAATGGAAGATATTGATTTAAATCTTGATGATTTTATTGCCAAGGTTAATAGTGATTTAGTTGGTAAGCTGGTCAATATCCCAAGCAGAACCTCTGGCTTTATTTCCAAGTTTTTTAATAATATGATTATGTCATCAGAGAGCTTTCAAACTACTGAAGCAAAAAATCTTCATGGCGGAATTTTAAAAATTAAAGATGAGGTAATGAAATTATTTGATCAGCGACAATTTAGTAAGGCTTCACGTCTTCTTATTTCTCATGTTGAGTCAGTCAATGAGTATGTTAATAACAAGGAACCTTGGGTATTGGCAAAAAATGAGAGTAATCATAATGAAAAATCAGCTTTACATGAGATATGCTCTGCATCTTTAATGTCATTTCGATTATTAAGTATTTATTTGTCCCCGGTTTTACCTGAGCTAACAGGTAAAGTTGCAGAATTTTTCAATGAGGAAGATTTTTTATCTTTTGATAGATTGATTAATGAGCCAATATCAATCAATAAATATGAGCATCTTTTAAAAAGAATTGAGCAGAATGATATTGATCTGATGATTAAAAAAAATACTCAGATTTAATGACTTATTTTAATTTCAGTTGAATTTTTTTAAGAACTTCAAGGGGATTGGGATCTTCAGTAATTGACCTTCCAATTACAAGCATCGTAGAACCTAATTTTTTAGCATCTTCAGGATTTGAGACTCTTTGCTGATCATGTTTTTTATCATTATTTAATCTAATTCCTGGTGTTATGAGATGAAAATTTTCAGGAAGTATTGGCTTTAGAGTATTTAAATCATTAGCAGAGCAGACAACTCCATCTAACCCACAATTCGCAACATTTAAAGCTAAATTCTTTATGTAATGATTAATTGGCTTATCATAGCAAATATCTCTTAAGCTTTTTTGGTCATGACTTGTAAGAATTGTTACACCAATAAGAACTGAACTGTTTTGAGATTGATCAACCCCTTCTTTTGCTGATAACATCATTTCAGATCCTCCCATGGCATGAACATTTAACATATAAACCCCAAGATCAGCGGCATTTTTACATGCTTTTTTAACGGTATTAGGTATGTCATGGTACTTGAGATCTAAAAAAACTTTGAATTTCTTATTATGAATATAATTAATTATTTTTGGGCCTACAGCTGTGAATAATTCTTTGCCAACTTTAATACCACAAAATTCTGGATTCAGCTTGTTTATAATTTTATGAGCATCGAACTCACTAGAACAATCTAGAGCTACAAAAATTTGAAGGTTATCCACTATTTAGTCTCATCAAGGGTTATATCTTTTGGCTCTGATGGGAATGATTCCCATGAATTACAAGCAGGGCATTGCCAATGAAATTGCCTACCTTTAAATCCACATGATGTACAGGAATAAAATCTTCTATCACCGATGGTGTTTTTAATAGTTTGTTGAATTAATTCGATGTTATCAATCTGATTATTTTTACTAATTGCAAGTGCTTGAAATAGCTGATCAAGGGCAAGTAAGCTTGGTCTTTGTATCAGTTCATTTCTTGCAATTTTTTCTGCTCTTTTGGGACCTTCATTTGAAATCACTGTTTCAAATAATGTGTCAAGCAAAGTCTTTAGTTTATATAAATCATAGTATCTTGAAACAGTAGATAATCCCTCACTGATTTTATTTTTACTTTGATAAGCATTAATAATTTTTGATGCAACTAATCCAAGATATTCTGGTTTTTGGTATTCAATTTTCTTCCAGTATGAAATTGCCTCGTCAAATTTTCCTTCATTTTCACAAATATCACCTAGGAGGATATTGGCTCTTACACAGCTCTTATGCTTATCTATTGCTAGCAATAATGAATTTTTTGCTTGACTTAAATTCTTTGATAAAATCATTGATGTAGCAATTTCACAAAAATAATGGCTAATTTCTTTTCTAAAAGATACTCCAGAGATTTTTTCTAATTGCTCCGCCATTTTAATGGCTTTCTCCCACTCTCTTTCTTTTACGTATATATCTAAAAGTATATTAAATTTAAATTTTTTATAACTCTCGTTAGAAAGTGATAAAAGTAATTCTTCAGATCTATCGAAGAGCCCAGCATTAAAATAGTCTTGAGCTAACTCAGCCTTTATCGATTCTTGTTGATTGATGCTCATTTCCCTATTTTCAAGTAAATCGACGTGTAAACTTATTGCTTTATCTAACTGACCCGTCTTCCTCAAAAGACTTCCAAGAGCAAAGTGTATTTCTATTGAATTATTGTTTGCCTTTACTGCATCTGTAAAAGATTCTATTGCTTTTTCATATTGATTAGTAGTTAGATAGTGAAGGCCTTTAAAATAAGCAGCAGGAAAATCTGTACTTTCAGAGATAATTTGTTTGATATCTATTCGGGCAGAAATCCATCCCAAACCAAAAAAGAAAGGTATAACAAGAAGCCACCAAAATTCAAATTCAACCATAAGTGTAGATTACTTTATAAATAAAAAAAAAGCATATTTTTTTAAAATATGCTTTTAATTAGTAAGCTTTTATTTATCAACCCTGTTTCTAAGTTCTTTTCCTGCCTTGAAGTGAGGCACATGTTTTTCAGGAACATGAACTTTTACTCCAGATTTTGGATTTCTTCCCACTCTTGAAGGCCGATAATTTAAACTAAAACTACCAAATCCTCTAATTTCAATTCTATCCTTTTTATTTAAAGACTCAGACATAGAATCAAGTATGGCTTTTACAGATAATTCCGCATCTTTGTGAACAAGTTGAGAAAAGCGTTCTGATAAAATATTAATAAGTTTCGATTTAGTCATTTTTTATTTCTTGTCATCAAGCTTAGCCTTAAGTAGAGCACCAAGGTTAGTGGTGCCAGCATCTTTTAAAGAGGTATCGGCTTTGGATTCGACACTTTTACTATTAGTTTTCTTTATTTTAGAGGGGCTATCTTCCTTTTTTGTTTTATTAGTATTATCTTCATCTGGATTTGGATTTTCTGATAATTGCTTAATTCCTAACGATATTCGCTCTTTTTCAACATCGATCGAAACAATAATTGACTCAACATCATCCCCTTTTTTATATTTATTAACTGCATTATCACCATTTTCAGTCCAGGATATATCCGAAAGATGAATTAGCCCATCAATATCACCAGGTAAACCTATAAATATTCCAAAATCAGTAATGGATTTGATTTTACCTGTTATTTTGTCCCCTTTGGAGTGATTATTTGCAAATTCATCCCAAGGATTTGGTTGACATTGTTTCATACCCAATGACAATCTTCTTCTATCTTCATCAATTTCAAGAATCATTACTTCCACTTCATCACCTAATTGAACTGCTTTTGTTGGGTGTATATTTTTATTTGTCCAATCCATTTCAGAAACATGAACTAACCCTTCTATACCAGTTTCAATTTCAATAAAGGCACCGTAATCTGTTAAGTTTGATACTTTTCCAAATAATTTTGATTTCACTGGATACCTATTATTTAAACCTACCCATGGATCCTCATCTAATTGCTTTAGCCCAAGTGAAACTCTATTTTTTTCTTGGTCAAACTTCAATATTCTTGCTTCGATTTCATCGCCAACATTTAAAATCTCAGAAGGATGTTTAATACGTTTCCATGCAAGATCGGTAATATGTAATAAACCATCAATTCCGCCTAGATCAACAAATGCACCATAGTCAGTAATATTTTTAATAATACCTTTAATATTAGAACCTTCAACTATGGATTCAATTACTGACTCTCTGTCTGTTCCTGACTGTTCTTCAAGAACAGCTTTTCTTGAGACAACTACATTGTTTCTTTTTTTATCAATTTTAATTACTTTTAATTCACATTCTTTATTTTCAAATGGTGCAGTATCTTTTACAGGTCTTATATCAACTAGGGAGCCTGGTAAAAAGGCCATGATACCGTTTACGGTTACTCTTAATCCACCTTTTACACGACTACTAACAAAACCTTTAACAATCTGCCCATCTTCCATAGCTTCTTCAAGATCAATCCAGGCTTGTAATTTTTTAGCTTTATCTCTTGATAGGATTGTCGAGCCATATCCATCCTCTAACTTCTCAATTGCAACCTTTACTAAATCTCCAATAGCTACATCTATTTCGCCATTATCACTTAAAAACTCCTCTGTTTTAATAACGCTTTCCGACTTTAAACCTGCATTAACAATTACAAAGTCACTTTCAACAGATATAACTTCTGCGGTAATAACTTCACCTTGACGCATTTCCTTTAAGGACATACTTTCTTCAAATAGTGCAGCAAAACTGCCTGGTTCGATTTTTTCTACTTTTTCTGTGGTTGCCATGAAATTTAATTAACCTTAATTTTATTTATCCCAACTAGCGATGGGGAAATTTATAATTGTTAATGATTTGCGCCATTAACCCTATAGCTAATTTTAAATTAGCTTTAATATTTTATTAACAGTTTGATCAATGCTAAGATCATCTGAGTTTAAAACAAATGCATCGTCAGCTATAGATAGTGGAGAGTGAATTCTTTCCTTGTCTAACTTATCTCTAGCTGTAATATCATCTATAAGGTTTTGAATACTAACATCTTTTCCTAGTAGCATCAACTGTTTATGTCTTCTTTTTGCTCGCTCATTAACACTTGCATCTAAATAAATTTTTAAGTCTGCATTAGGAAACACAACCGTAGTCATATCACGTCCTTCGGCAACCAATCCATCACCTTGAAAAAAGTTTCTTTGAAATGTCAAAATCTCTTTTCTCAATTTAAGATGTTTTGCAATGATTGATGCATTTTTACCTACTGCTTCATATCTTATCTTTTCAGAAACATTGGTATTGTTTAAAAATGTTTGATCATCAATAAAATTAATATCGACTCGTCTTATTAGATCTACCAGATTTTTATCATTCTCAAGATCAACTTTTTTTTCCATTGCACTAAGTGCAATTAATCGATAAATAGCACCAGAATCAAGATAATTTAAATTAAGTTTTTTACTAAGTAGTTTTGCTACAGTTCCTTTTCCTGACCCAGCAGGGCCATCAATCGCCAAAAGATATGGTTTTTTGATAAAGTTCATAACATAATTTTTTCAAAATCATGAAAATAGTTTGGATAAGTTTTTTTAACACATTCAGGGTCATTAATAATAACTAAATTTTTCTTAAGCGAGACTAGAGAAAAGCACATTGCCATTCTATGATCGTCATAAGTGTCTATTTGAATATTATTATTAATCCTTTTTGGGGGAGTGATAGTTATAGAGTTATTAGTAGATGAAACTTTAGCACCAAGCTTTAATAGCTCAGTTTGCATGGCAACGATACGATCAGTTTCTTTTACTTTCCAGCTTGAAATATTAGTTAGCTTTGTGGTTCCCTCGCAAAATAGTGCCATAGTCGCTAATGTCATTGCTGCATCAGGAATCATTTTACAATCAACCTCTAATCCTTTTAATATTTTTGCTTTTTCCACAACCACCGAACGATCTTTATAGGTAATTTTTGCACCCATATCTTTGAGAATTTCCAAAAAATATATATCTCCTTGGATACTTTTTTTATTAATACCGAAGACCTCTATAACGCCAGCAATCGCTGCTGCCCCAAAGAAATAAGATGCTGATGATGCATCGCCCTCAATTTCAATGAAACTTGGATTTTGATAGGAGCATACATCATCAAGAATAAACTTTTGCCAATTTTGATTTTGATAAATGATTCCGAATTTTTCTAGCAATTTTAAGGTAATATTTATGTATGGTTTTGATATAAGATCTCCGTCAACTCTAATTGTTACTGGCTTTTGTATGAGTGGAGCAGCCATTAGTAATGCTGTTAGAAATTGACTAGAAACGTTTCCCTTAATCGTTATGTCATCACAAAAATGATTGGAGATTGGATTAATTTTTAGGGGAGGGAAACCATCTTTATTTATATAATTTATCGATGCACCCATAATTTCTAAAGAATCTACTAGATCTTTTATAGGACGCTCATGCATCCTATTTACGCCCGAAAGCTTATAGTGTCCGTTCATTAGTGCAAGGACTGCTGTAAGAGGCCTAAAAGCTGTTCCTGCATTACCAAGAAATAACTCACAATCTTTAACAGGGAATGATTTATCTGAGCCATAAACTATAAGATTATCCTCATCTTTTTCAATTTTAACCCCCAAAATCTTTAGAGCTGCAACCATATGTTTGGTATCATCAGACTCCAGATAATTCTTTATGACTGTTTTATTTTTTGATAAGCTGGCCAGTAAAATTACTCGGTTAGTAATACTTTTTGAGCCAGGAAGTGTGACTATACCTTTTACATATGAGAAACCTTTGAGATGATGTTTTTTCACTTCTGACTTTCTATCCATTCCGATCGTGTGGTACTTGCTTTTATAAGATATTGATTTAGATCATTTGTATTTTCTTCTTCAATTAATTTTATGATTGATGATATTTCATCTTGGTAAAGTTTTAGATCGTTAAGGATTGCCTTTTTATTGGCTAACGAAATATCTCGCCAAACCTCAGGCGAGCTTGCAGCTATTCTTGAAAAATCACGAAAACCACTAGCTGCAAAATTAAGTAATTGATCCTTGTTGCTTTTGTTATTTATTAAATTTACTAAGCCAAAGGCTAGTAAATGTGGGATGTGACTTACTGTAGAAAAAATCTCATCATGTATTTCAGGGGTCATATTTGATACTCTTCCACCAAGGCTAACCCAAAACTTTCTTAAGTAATCAATTTTACTGTTTAATGAATTATCATGGGGTGTAATGATAATATCTTTATTTTCAAAAAGCTGGGACTTTGCTGCGCTGGCTCCATGTTTCTCAGAACCAGCAATTGGATGAGAGCCAATAAATTGATTAAATTTCTCTTTTAGACTTTCTTTTGAAGCTGCCATCACATCTGACTTGGTACTTCCAACGTCAGTTATTACTGACTTCTCATTTATGAAAGGGTATATATCTGCAAGTATTTTTTTTGTTTGTGCTACAGGTGTAGCTATAATAATTAAATCAGTTGATGCAATTTCTTCTGATGCTTTCTCAATTGCAACATCAAGCATTCCATTCGAGACATAAGAAGTTAGAGATGTTCCACCACTTCTACCAACACCTATAATTTGATCGAATAATTTTTTCTGCCTTATTTTAAGCGCAATGGACCCACCAATAAGACCTACTCCAAAGATTAATATTTTTTTCATCTTGCACTTATTTTTTTAAAAGAAAATTGTATCATGCAACTAGTTAGAGGCTTCTTGCCATGAGCTATCAATCATCAGTTCATAAGGTTTAAAATTAATCTTATACCTCATTTTATTACTCTGGTTAATCCAGTATCCAAGATATAAATATGGTACCCCGTTATTTATGCAATAATCTATTAACCATAGAATGGAAAAAGTACCAAAACTATTTTTTTTATACTTGCAATCATAAAAAGTATAAACCGCAGATAAGCCATTTTCTAATAAATCTATGATAGAAATCATTACTAATTTATTATTTATTCTAAATTCTATAAGCTTACTTTCAACATTACTTTTAATTAGAAACTCATTATAGTCAGCAATATCATCTTCTGACTCATTTTGTGAACGGTGACGATTATTTTGGTACTGAATATAAAGCTCGTAGTGCTCCTCATTGAATTTTAATGGAAGGACTTTAGCCTGAATATTACCATGAGTCTTTTTTACCCTTTTTTGTGAACGGCTAATTGAAAAATTATTCACTGATAATCTTATGGGTATGCAAGCCTGACAATTTCCACAATGCGGCTTATAAACATATTGCCCACTCCTTCTAAATCCTTGTTGAATAAGATTACTATAGGCTTTATTGTTGACCTTTTTGTATGGGGTAGCAACTAACGATTGGGCACTTTGATGCTTTATGTAACCACAACTATATTTTGTTGTTACATAAAATTGGATCCTATCAAGGTCTTTGTTATTTGGAAGGCTCATGATTAACTTTACTCATTGTAAAAAGTAATTCTAACTGATTTGTTTGATTTTGTAGTAAAGGTATAATTTTGATTAAGGATTTATTTACAAAAAAAAAGGATTATCTTTAATGTCTCTAATAAGACTTCTTCTATTTTTTATAATTTCGGCGACAAGTTTTCAATCTTACGCTAAAGATAGCTCTATATATTGGGAGATAACTTCTCCAAAAGGGAAAAAGCATTTTCTATTTGGAACTATTCATATCGATGATAATAGAGTGACAAATTTTCATCCCAAGGTATTAGAAGGTATTAAAGCATCTAATATATTTTTGATGGAAACAAATGAGATTCAAGATTTCAAAATTCTTTTGGCTAAAACTCCTTTATACGAAAAAGAATTGTCACAAAAAGAATTAGATCAAATGAAGTCTCTTGCATATTTTCACACCATGCCTTTTGAGAGGGTCATGATGATGAAGCCATGGCTTTTAGCAGTAATTTTTAATTCACCCAGACCAATTACTCCCTTTAACCAGGATAATTTACTAAAGACAAAAGCTGCTGATGCATTCCTAATAACTAAAGGATTGGAGTCTGTTCATGAGCATTTTAGTGTCCTTGATACATTTTCTTTGAAAGACCAGATGAGAATGTTAAAGAAGGTATTAAATCGAAATGAAAGTGATAAAGAAAAAGACTATGAGTCTTTGGTAGCAGCCTACCAAACAAATAATCCAGAAAAAATTTTGGAGCTTGATGAAAAAGTTACTAAAAATATTGTATCGAATGGGATGTGGAATGATATAAAGAAAAAATTGTTAATTGATCGTAACACATTGTTTTTTAATAGAATTTTAGATTTAGAAGAGGATAACAAACTGTTTATTGCTGTTGGAGCATCTCATTTATCTGGTAAAAATGGTTTGCTTAATCTATTTGTCGATGCAGGCTATTCACTAAAGCCATTATCTCCATTTGTTAAATAAATGACTAAAGCAATAATTAATTCGACTGAAAATTCTTTTTTTAAGAAACTAAAAAAGATTTATAGCAATAAAACTCATAGAACTAATTCAAAGAAAACTATCCTTGATGGACCACATCTCATTCAAGCATTTATGGATAGTGGGGGTGAGGTGATTAGCTTGGTTACTGATGAATCGTTCATTTCCAATGAAATCAATTTAATCATAAAAAAAAATTCAAATAAAAATATTGTTACATTGAGCCATGAGTTATTTACTAAAATTTCTGGACTTAACTCTGTTACTGGATTAATGGCATTGATAGATATACCAGCTGATAGGAAATACATAAGAGAAAGTGGCTTCCATCTGCTGCTTGATGATATTCAAGATCCAGGAAATCTTGGAGCTATTCTACGTACCAATGCAGCATCTGGAAATAGCTTAATTTTTTTATCTAAAGGAAGTTGCGATTTATGGGCACCTAAAACCATAAGAGGTAGTCAAGGGGCACAATTTTTTCTTAGATGCTTTGAGAACCAAGATCTTTTAGCGCTAATAGAAAGCTTCAACTTTCCTACATACAGCTTAAGCATGAACGGTGATTCAATATTTAATCACCAATTTCCCAGGGATGTTGGAGTTATATTGGGAAATGAAGGACAAGGAATAGATGAAAGTTTAGAACAAAAAGCACATAAAATTTTATCAATACCAATGCAAAAAAATATCGAATCATTAAATGTGTCTATAGCAGCTAGCATTGTTATGTATGAATATGCGCGTCAACTTCAATTGAAGTAGATTTGGGTATGTGGTTGATCGACCATTTTTTTATAGCATCAGGAATTATTTCTTTGATATTTGATGCAGCATATTCAGGCAATATAGGTTGTCCTAAGAATTTTAATGCTTCTACCCATAAAGCTGTTTCATTGCCTTGAATTGATATTTTATCCCCATGACCTTTACTGAGTTTTTTTTGCTGTTTTGTCGCTGCAGGAATATGCAAACAAATTGGAAGCTTAAAACCCAGTAGTTGGTGAAGATATCGTTGACGGGGAAGTGAATTGATGAGGTCATTTCCTCTGCACAAATGGGTAAGTTTATCTAGATAATTATCTACCACAACTGCAAACTGATATGCAAAAATTTGATCAGACCTTTTGATGATAAAGTCACCTATATCATTTGCTAAGTTTTGTTTTATTTTCCCTTGTATTAAATCCTCTATTACTAAAGGAGAATTGTTTACTTGAACCCTATAAGCATTCTTCATAGAATCTGTATGTCCCATGTTGCGGCAGGCACCGTTATAAATGATCCCATCCAAACCACTTTTTCCTAATGCATGGATAGTTTTTCTTGAGCAACTACAAAGGTAAAGGTGACCATTCTCTTTTAATGCTTCAAGATAGTATTGGTAGAATTCTATTCGCTCACTTTGATGAGATGGTTTCTCATCCCACTCCAGGCCCAAAAGCTCCAACGAGTTGAGGATTGAATTTTCAGCACCCTTTAAAACCCTAGGACGGTCAATGTCATCTATTTTTACCAACCATTTACCTTGATGAGATTTAGCGTCTAAATAGCTTGCAATAGCGGTCACAATAGAACCAAAATGAAGAGGACCGGAGGGAGTTGGAGCAAATCGACCGATATACATATTTAATGTAGTTGGGGGTAGGGAGGTATGTGCCAATGGGACATTCTATAACCAGTTAAGGTAAGTTGACAATGTAGCCTATTTTCTTTGTTGGTGCTCACATAGAAAAAATAGATACGCTGAATAGTAGGCCAATTTTCTTCGGTTCTGACTATCCTTATTTTTGTACAATGAACGGTATCATCAAGTAATTGAAGTTTAAAATCACTTGCTATTCGTGTACCTGACTTAATAGCTATTTCTCTTTTTGTAGTCGTATCCCACCAAAACCAGACTATAAGAACAATAATACCCAGTATAAAAATATCTAACATACCTTTATGGTAAATGTTTTTTTAAATAATGAGAAATTGTTGGTATTTTTTTTAAAGCTTAGCCTTGTATGGTGAAATACTTTATTCTACTGTCATAAAGGACGAGAACGGACCACTTCCAAAGGCAATAACTTTATATTGATCATCAACCCCTTTATCTGTCATCTGCATACTTGTTGCTTGATTGACTCCAAAGCTAATTGTAAAAGAACTTGAATCTGGTTTTACTTCAACTGGCGTTGAAAAAACTTGTATTCCAAATAATCTATCTGCAGTTTTAACAGCATTCACGAGTCGATCATTTGAGTCGGTTACTAAGTAGGCAGTTATGGTACCACTTTGAACGCTGACTGGACCATAGTTGTATGTCCCGGCTCCAAAGGCATCCAGAATTTCAGTATACATTGCAGGAGCTGCATCTCCAGAACCTCCACAACTTGCGTATGGTGTTGGATTAGTAGGTACTCCACTAAAGTCAGAGGTATGTTCTGTGGCTCCAAGGGTCCAGCAATAATTTCCAGTGGCTCCAGTATCATATCTAAACATAGTATTGGTAAATTGTTTAGTGACATTAATACCAAATGAATTACCAATAACCATATGCCCGTGGCTATATGTCCCAATAGGAGGTCTCGTGAAGTCAGTCAATGCAACTTCACTTCCAGCAGCCATATTAACTGTTTGGCCGGATGGGCTATTAATTACAATCGAACATGTACTTGTATCATAGGCCGATCCAGTAGTTGGTGCAGTGGGAATTGAGGTACATAAAGACATTTCATATATAGTTACCTGATACTCATCAGGCGCAAATGAGCAATCACCAATACTTCCTTCGGCTCCACTAAATGTAATAACTCCTGCTGCACTTTCAATTGCTTTTTCCGTTCCAAGTGGACCCTCGCAAAATCCATCAGCAATAGCCTGAGTTGTATAACCTAAAACAAAAAACAAGATCAAGAGTAATTTTTTCATCTATTTAAACGCCCTTAGCTTTTGCAGTAAATTTAACTTGTTTAACGATTGTATTATTACGTCTAACTTTTTCAAATCGACGATCCTCCATACTCTCTAGTTTATAGGCAACATCACTTACCCATTTTGTTGTTTTAGCTTTTTTATTAAATAGTTGTGTGAGGTTATAGCTTACTTTGACAAAGTTCTCATCGTCATAACCGTTTGCCGTGTAAAGTGTTCTCCCTGCCTCAATCTCCAATCCAGTTAGTTCACCAGGGAATAGAGCTCGGAAAGAAACCTTTTGTCCTTCAGGGTCAACATTACCGTCATAAGCATCCCATTCAAAATGATTGACATAGAGTGTAGCCCAATTGATGTATGGTAAGGCAATACCAGCTTCGACATCAAATCCATCTAATGCTCTTTCTTGCTTGCCTTTTCTACCTGTTTCCCAATCAGTAGTTGCCCAATATTTGTTAGCACTCAATTCCCACATGGAGGTTCGTGCCTCAACACCTAATGAGGTTCGTCCGTGATCATAAGGAAATTCATGGTCATAGAAAGCATTGATACCAGTGAGTAATAATTTATTATCGGATAGTTTACGATATCCCAAACCTAGATTAAGTGTTGTTCTACTATCAGAGTGAAAGGCACTAATTTGAGTAAAATAAGTATTAAAAATATCAGCTTCATCAGAGAGCGGGGCAACGACCAGCAAACCACCTGTAGGTTTTGATCCTTCTAAACCGCTGTAAGTAATTTCCACAGTAGGAAAATATTTTTCTAAGTATGATTTACTTACCCCAACACCTTCACTAACTACACCATCAATGGCAGTATTTTTAAGGGTTTCAACATCGCCCGCAAGCAACATTTTTGATAGATCAATTAACGTAGCTTTATCCTGTAAGTCTTTAGAGGTAGATGTTTGGTCAGCTATAGTGAAAGATGAAATTAGTGCTAATGGAACGAGTAAAGATAATTTCTTTATTCTCATATTATTAGTATACTAATAAATTCATCAAAAAGACAATTAAATGTTTAATTTTTTTAAGTTCGTTGCTTTTTTGCCACACTTTGACAAAATGAAACACATGGAAATTAGATTATCAGATTGTTTTAAAAATCAAATCTAAATGAATATTTTAAATTTTAAATTACACTTTATCCCCTTTTTAATTTTAAGCTTACCGATATTGTGCTTTGCTGAAAGTTCATCAACAACATCAATACATTTTGTTGATAAGATTTGTGATAAATATGAAATCATTGCAGGTCAATCTTATTGTATTAAAAAAAGCAATATTACGTTGAATAGTTGTGGTAAAAAAAGTGATTGGCCATGCATGGAGGCTTCTGGTTGTTTAAATATTGATCACTTTGTGTTGAACGTTATAGATGAGTAAATGGTTATGGATATTACTGTCATTTGTTTTAATTACAGGCTCATATTTCTTTTTTAATCCCTATAAAGTTGGCACCTTTCAATGTGTAAATGTTGAGACTAAATCTTTTGAAAGCCTTACCATGGCAAAATATCTTTATGGTTGGCTTGATGTAACATTCAAGAATAAAATATATATGAGGAATGATTGCAAAAAAGGAACTGAATTAACATGCAGCAATACAATCGAAAATAAAGCATTAGAATCAATTGTTTATGATGAATCCTCTAACACATTAAAGCATCACTGGATAGAATATGAGTCCGGAAAGTATGTTTTTGATAAAACTCAAGTAATAAAAAGTAATAGGACAGACAATTATACTTGCGAACTATTATCTAACTGATCTTTAGCAAACTTCTTAAGCATTATTTCTCTGGTTGCAGGACTCTCTAAAGATATTGCACCAATATTTCCTTGCCTGAAATCATTAAGCAGAGTTGTTGCCGCTTTATAGAGATCCATGTGACCTCCCTTAACAATAAAACCCCTTTTTTTTGCTAGCTTTTGGAGGAATTCTTCATCCTTTGGAAAGGGTTTTTCAATTTTGAATTTCTTTGCCATCAAATCGCCGTAATTGTCCTTGATAGCATTAAAAAGAAAGATAGCCGTTTCAGTCTCATCATAAGCATTAATACCAATGGTATGGCAGGCTGCAAGAAAATAACCATCAATATCGTTGGATATTTTAGGCCACATCATCCCCGGGGTATCTGTCAGTATCATTGAGCCATTGAGGATAATTCTTTGCTGTTGTTTAGTAACGGCAGGCTCATTACCAACCTTTGCAATTTTTTTGTGATGGATTGCATTAATGATAGTGGATTTACCAACATTAGGGACACCCATAATAAGCATACGAAGTGGTTTGATTGATGAGTTCCGATGAGGTGCTAATTTTGCACATAAAGGAAGAATTTTCTTTATATCATTGGTTGACTTGGCTGTAATACTTATCGCTTTTGTTTGAGGCATATTATTTAGATAACTCAACCAATCTTCAGTGATCTTGGGGTCTGCCAAATCAGACTTATTTAAAATTTTCAAGCAGGGACGTTGTCTTTCTTTTCGAATTGCATCAATCATTGGATTGGAAGAACTCCCTGGAATTCTTGCATCTAATACCTCAATAACAAGGTCATTAGTTTCAAGAGCTTCCTCTGCCTTTTTCTTGGCAGCAGTCATATGTCCTGGAAACCATTGAATACTCATGTATGTTCTCTCTTAATTTTTATCATTACAACTCAATTATGACCTAATTTACATTAGGGTAAACTTATAATATGAAGCCGTTAGATGAAATCAAACCTCAGCAGTCTTTGGAGCTCCTTAAGGAACTTCATATTCTCACTCGTGACGGAAAGATTAATCAAGATTCTAGAAGAAAGCTTAAACAGGTTTACCATCTATATCAATTTATCGAGCCCATATTAACAGAAGTATCTTGTGATGGCTTGCCATTTCATCTTATTGATCATGGATCAGGAAAATCTTATTTAGGCTTTATTTTGTATGATCTTTTTATCAAACTTACCCAAGGGCGTGTCACGAGTATTGAGATAAATGAAAAATTAGTAAACCAAGCAGAAGCATTAGCCAAAAAATTAGAATTTACGCGCATGGATTTTGTCCATAGTGATGTAGAAGGATCGCTAAACCATGTATCTGGTGATATAGATATCGTAACAGCCTTACATGCCTGTGATACAGCTACAGATGATGCTATTACTTTCGGCATAAAAAAGAATGCAAAGTGGATTATCGTTATACCATGTTGCCAAGCTGAAATTGCAAGGCATTTAAAAAAACAAAAGACTAAATCACTACATATGCCAATATCGGAATTATGGAGACATCCATTACATACTAGAGAGATTGGTAGTCACTTGACCAATGTTTTGAGGTGTCTTCAATTAGAATCACAGGGTTATCAAGTAACCGTAACTGAACTTGTGGGTTGGGAGCATTCCATGAAGAATGAAATAATCATTGCTAAGTTTATAGGGCAAAAAAATAATAAATCAAAATCAAGAATTAAAAATATATTAGATGAATTTCAGCTCCAAGAGTTACAATCAAAATTTCTTTGCGAATAAAAGATATTAAGTTTTGACGAAGAACATTGTTATTAAAGATATAGATTACCCATCTGATTTACCAGTCAGCGAACGCGTTGATGATATAAAAAAAACTATTCTAGCCCATCAAGTCATAATCATATGTGGAGAAACTGGTTCGGGTAAAACAACCCAACTTCCAAAGATATGTCTAGATGTAGGTTTGGGTAAACAAAAAATGATTGGGCATACTCAGCCGAGAAGAATTGCAGCTAGATCAGTTGCAGGAAGAATTGCTGACGAACTTAATACACCATTGGGAGAAACGGTAGGCTACAAAATTAGATTTATGGATCGGGTCACTAAGACCACCTCGATTAAAGTCATGACTGACGGTATTCTTTTGGCCGAGACACAAAATGATCCAATGCTAAGTCAGTATGATGCAATTATTATTGATGAGGCCCATGAACGAAGTCTAAATATTGATTTTCTCTTAGGGTATCTAAGTAATCTATTGCGAAAAAGGCGAGACCTAAAGATTATAATTACGAGTGCCACTATTGACGTGGATAAATTTTCTCAACACTTTGATGGTGCCCCAATTATAAAAGTTTCAGGTCGTACATTTCCTGTGGATATTATTTATAGTCCTTTACAAAAAATTACTGATGATTCAAATGAATCATTAGAGGATGCTATTTTAAGAACTATCAATGAATTAGTCGGAAATTCAGGAGATATTCTAGTATTTCTGCCTGGTGAACGAGATATTCATGACTGTAAAAAGTTTCTAGGTGAAAAGCTCATTGGTAAGTTTGAAGTATTGCCTCTATTTTCTCGATTACCTATAAATGAGCAGCAAAAAATATTTAAACCTGGTGGTATACGTCGAGTTATTTTAGCAACTAATATAGCTGAAACCTCATTAACAGTGCCCCGCATAAAGTTTGTTATTGATGCCGGTCTTGCAAGAGTGGTTCGTTATAGCCCCAAGTTAAAAATAGAGCAGCTATTAATTGAGAAAATTTCTAAAGCTTCGGCTAATCAAAGATCAGGTCGTTGTGGAAGAATTGCTCCTGGTATTTGTGTAAGGCTTTTTGATGAGGAGGACTTTGAAGCCAGACCAGAATTTACAGATCCTGAAATTCTCCGATCCTCACTTGCTTCAGTGATATTAAAGATGGCTGCTTTAAAATTGGGTCCCGTAGATAAGTTTCCTTTTATTCAATCTCCTTCTTATCGTTTTATTCAGGATGGTTATCATCTTCTGCAAGAATTAGGAGCTGTTGATATGGAGAATAAAATTTTACCGTTAGGAATAAGGTTATCTAAATTGCCTATCGATCCTTCATTAGGAAGAATACTTTTGGAATCTAAAAAAGAGAATTGCGTGCAGGAGGCTTTGATCATTATTAGTGCTCTAAGTGTTTCTGATCCTCGAGAAAGACCGTTAGATAAGGCGGAACAAGCTGATAAGGCCCATCAATTTTTTCATGACTCAGACTCAGGGTTTAATATTTTCTTGAAGCTTTGGAAGCAGTTTAGTGTTGAAACAAAAAAAGTTACCAATAAATCTCTCCGGCATTTTACACAAAAATATTTTTTATCATTTAATCGAATTAAAGAATGGCATGAGCTGCATCGTCAGCTTAAACAAATTGCCGATGAATTAAAATTTAATATTAGTTCCACTGAGGCCACATATGAACAGATTCATCGTGCCTTACTTTCAGGCCTATTAGGAAATATTGGTTTTAAGGATATAGATGGACCAATATATTCCGGGGGGAGGGGTATTAAGTTTTTAATTGGGCCACGATTATTTAGGAATAAAAATTTTAAGTGGATTATGGCAGCAGAAATTATTGACACAGGCAGGCTTTATGCTCAATGTGTGGCAAAAATTGATGTACGTTGGATTGAAAGCTTGGCTATACATCTCCTTGAATATGAGTATAGCAACCCAAGGTGGAATACAAAATTAAGCCGGGTTGATGCAACTGAAAAATCACTGCTGTATGGCTTGGTAGTAAACCCAGGAAAAACAGTACATTTTGGAGGAATAGATCCGGACCAATCTAGAAAGATTTTTATAAGACAAGGATTGGTAGAGCAAGGTTATGAAAGTAATGGATTATTTTGGAAGCATAACTTAAAACTAATCCAAGAAATTGAGATGCTTGAACATAAAACAAGAAGACAGGATATTTTAATTAACGATGATGTTTTATATCAATTTTACGATGAGCGTATAGATGAAAAAATTGTAAATGGCGCAGGTTTTGAAAGTTGGAGAAAGGAAAAGGAAAAAAATAATTCTGAATATTTATTCTTAACCAAAACATTCTTGATGCAACGTGAGGCCCTACAAGTTGATGAGATTCAATATCCAGAAAAAAAATCTTTACAGCATCTTGAGTTGCATTTTCGCTATCACTTTCAACCAGGTCACCCTAGAGATGGTTTATCTGTAGAGATTCCACTGAGTGGCATCAGCCAAATTAAATCAGAAGATTTAGCTTGGCTAGTTCCTGGAATGATTAGGGAGAAGGTCACTTTCCTTATTAAAAATTTGCCGAAGAACCTTAGAGGTCAATGTGGACATTTACAGGAGGCAGTTACTGAGTTTTTAACAGGCGCAAATAATGAGGAAGAATTTTCTGAGGTTTTTACAAAATTTATTCGACAAAAAACTAATTCAAAATTTAGACTTACTGAGAAAAGTTTAAAAAATTTACCTGAGCACCTGATGGTGAACTATATCATTGTAGATGAAAATAATATTCCTCTCGATGAGGGAAGAGACTTATTACTCTTACAGAAAAAAAACAAAGACAAGGTGGTGGAGGTATTAGAAGATATTAGCTTTGGCATTGAGCAAATGGAAATAAAGTATTGGCCAAAACTAAAAACTATTCCAGATAAGGTTGAGAAAAAAATAAACAATACCGTTATCGTCGGATACCCAGCTCTGGTTGACAAGGAGTCGCATGTAGATCTTTTTGTGGCAGATGATAAAGCAGAGGCAGATTATTTACATCAGGAGGGCATTAAAAGACTAATAAAGATTCAATTACAGGAGAAAATAAAATATATTAAAAAAAATCCACCACGTTTTGAAGAATTTGGCATGTTACTTCACTCGCATATTAGCCCTGAAGATTTGAAGAATAATTTTATTGATGTCGTTTTTAATGAAATTGTAGACAGCGAGGCAAGCAATATAAAATCCCAAAATGCTTTTGATACTTTGACTATTAATAGTCGTAAATCGTTTTCAGATCTAAGTCACGACCTTTCTAGCGCCCTGACAGAAATTGCAAAAAACTACAGCGCTTATCAAAAAGCTAAGGCAAATATAAAATATTTGCCAAAAACCACTCTGGAGGATTTAAGTGAGCAATTAGATATACTTCTACCTCCTTATGAGAGACCACTTTTTTTATTTGAACAATTAAAACATATTCCTAGGTATTTAAATGCCATGACCATAAGGCTCAAAAAATTTTCAATGAAGGAAGACCAGGATCAGGCTCATATGCGAGAGATTAACCGATTAAGAGATAAATGGATTGAGAAGGTAGTTGAATATGTGGAAGCTGGGGAGGCAGTGCCGGAAAATTTTATTGACTTTCAATGGGCATTACAGGAATTAAGAGTCTCACTTTTTGCACAAGAACTAAAGACTAGCTATCCCATTTCGATTAAACGAATGGATAAACGCTGGATGGAATTGGTAGACTAAGCAGTATGACTTCACCAAAAAAAATTATTAGTAAGTTATTTGGCTATCATAATTCCCCTTCCTTTAATGAGCTTCAACAAGTTCCTGTAGAGATAAGTGAGCGTAATGGCATTCGTTCGTTGCATATTGGTACCGACACAACACAAAGCTCAATGAATATTAAAGACCCTTACTACCTTGAGCTTAATTACACAAAGGCAATGGCTCTAAGCATGCTGTTTAGCCCAGCTCCAGAAAATATTTTAATTATTGGTCTTGGTGGTGGATCAATGCCAAAGTTTTATTTTAAGCATTGTCAAAAATGCAGTATCACCGTCCTTGAGGTGCATCAACAAGTAATAAGTGCAGCATATACCTACTTTGAATTACCGAATGATTCAAGATTAAATGTAGTGAAGGGAGATGGCATAAGTTACATGGTTGATAACAATGCAATATATGATATTTTGCTATCAGATGCTTTTGACGAGTATGGAATACCAGACGTATTTACTACAGAAGAATATTTCTCGTTATGTAAAAGTAGACTTAGTGAACGAGGTATTTTTATTATTAATCTTTGGGGGTCAGACACCAATACTCCATCTTATATAAATAAAATTAAAAAAATTTTTAACAACTTAGTACTTTCTGTTCCATCTGGTAATCCAGGAAATATGATTGTCATGGCATTTAAAAATACCCCAAATGAAGTTCGAATCTCAGAATTAAAAGATAAAATTAAATTACTAGAAAAAAAGATTGGGCTTGAATTGATGGTATATTTCAACCGTCTGATTGAAAGTAACACCTCTATTGATGCACACCGATTAAAATTTATATAAGGCATATTTTGAAAAATCATTATTTTGCAAGTTGTCCACGAGGATTAGAAGATATTCTCCAGAAGGAATTATTAGTTATTAATGCATCTGATTTTGAAAAAGTGGATGGTGGTATTCTTTTTACTGGAAATCATGAGGTATTGTACAAAGCAAATATCTCAAGCCGAGTTGCCACCAGAATAATGTATTTGGTTAAAAAGGGTGTTTATGAAAATGAAGAAGATATATTTAAAGCTGCACTTGATATAAATTGGAGCTCATTGTTTGAGGTAAATAAGACCATTAAGGTATCAACTACTGCCATCAAATGCCCTTTAAAAAGTGTAGATTTTATGACATTAAGAATTAAAGATGCCATTTGTGATTTTTTTAGAAAAAAATTTGGAAAGAGGCCTAGTGTAGAGGTTCGAGAACCAGATATTAAGGTACATTTATTCCTTGAAAGAAATAATTTTTCATTATATTTAGATGCATCAGGAAACCCACTTTATCAGCGTGGTTTTAGAGCAGCTAGTGTGGAGGCACCTATCAAAGAAAATCTGGCTGCAGGGATAATTGAGTTATCTGGCTGGAAGCCAGGTCAAGCCTTTCTTGATCCTATGTGTGGCAGCGGTACATTTCTAATTGAAGCCGCATTGATTGCCACCAATCAGGCACCAGGTTTGAGGCGTGATTTTGGTTTTATGGCATGGAAAAACTTTGACAAAGCACTTTTTAAAAATATCAAAAAATCTTATCAGAATGCAATTATTCAGAAAGATTTTTTGAGGATTTACGGTTCTGATAAAGATTTACGCGCAATACGCGTGAGTAAAAAAAATCTTGTGCTAGCCGGATTTGAAGATTGTATTCAACTCGCATGTAAGCAATTTAAAGAGATAAAGCCACCTCTTGACGAGGGAGTTTTGGTTACAAATCCTCCTTACGGAGAGAGAATTGGTGATGATGAAGAATTAGATAATGCTTATCCAGACTGGGCAAGAACTTTGAAACAATCTTTTGCTGGCTGGCGTACTTATTTTTTAACAAATGACTTTAGAATGCCAAAATTGATGCGCTTAGCACCCAGCAAAAAGACACCGTTATTTAATGGTGCCCTTGATTGCCGATTATTCGAAATTAAGATGGTTGCTGGAAGCAATCGAAAGTAATTAATTTATAGCGCTTAATGCACTAGCGTAATCTGGCTCTTCAGTAATTTCTGGAGCTAATTCACTATAAATCACCTTATTATGCTCATCTAGAATAACAACTGCTCTGGTTGTTAGGCCTTGAAGACTTGTATCTTTAATAGCAACACCATAACTATTAGCAAATCCCGATATATCTCTAAAGGCTGATAAAGTCTCTATATTTTCAACTCCCTCTGCACCACAAAATCTTTTTTGGGCAAATGGTAAATCTGCTGAAATACATAACACTACAGTATTATCAAGATTCGATACTTCATCATTAAATCTTTTTACAGATAATGCGCAGGTAGGAGTATCAATGCTTGGAAAAATATTTAAGATTTTAATTTTACCCTCATAATTGGATAGATTCACGTTTTCTCTTTTGTCATTAGCTAGGCTAAAATCAGGTGCTGTTGAACCAGGAGAAGGAAAATTACCCCCAATAGAAACTGGATCACCTTTTAATGTAACTTGACTCATAAATTTCTCCTTTAAAATTTTTAAAAAAAATGCTAATTACAATCATTCTACCAAAGCTTCTCAGGTAAAATAATTTATTATGTCGGATTCTTTACAATCGCAATTTATTCATCTTCGTTGTCATAGCGAATACTCTATTTCAGATGGGATAGTCAGGATACCTGATTATGTAAAAAAAGCTTTAGAAACAAATATGCCAGCCATAGGATTAACTGATCTTAGTAATTTGTTTGGAGCAGTTAAGTTCTTCAAGTCAGCAGTCGCTGCTGGAATAAAACCCATATTTGGAGCGGATGTGTGGATTGAAAATGATGCTAGTTCTGAGCAGCCTCATAAGATGTTATTACTTTGTCAAAACCAACAAGGTTTCACCAATCTCTCAGAGTTACTTTCAAAAGCTTACTTAGAAAATCAAGTGCGTGGTATGCCAATGATTAAAAAAAGTTGGATTTTTGAATCTCACGAAGGATTAATTGTGTTGTCAGGATCCTTACATGGAAGTATTGGAAAACTTCTTGATCAAAATAAAATCCCTGAGGCTAGAGAGGAATTATTGCTTTGGAAGAAAATTTTTCAGGATCGTTTTTATCTTGAAGTACAACGTTATGGTGATGATTTGTTGAGAAAAAGAGAAAATCAATACATAGAAAAAGCTACTTTTCTAGCAGCTGAGAATAAAGTACCTATAGTGGCTACTCACCCAATCCAATTTATGGCTAATGATGACTTTAATGCACATGAATCAAAAACATGTATTGCTGATGGTTATATGCTTGCTGACAAAAGAAGACCAAAAAACTATACAAAAGAGCAATATTTTAAAACTCCAGAACAAATGTTGAATTTATTTAATGACATTCCATCAGCAACACAGAACTCAGTTGAAATTGCCAAGCGTTGCAATTTTGAATTTGAATTAGGAAAAATATTTCTACCAGACTTTCCCATTCCAGATGGAACTAATATAGAAGATTATTTGTTAATTGAATCAAAAAAAGGCTTAGATGAAAGGCTGGATAGTTTATTTACTAATCAAAAAGAAAAAGAAGAACAGGTTCCAAGATACTTAGATCGATTAAATTTTGAGGTAAAAGTTATAAATAAAATGGGTTATGCTGGTTATTTCCTTATTGTTGCCGATTTTATAAACTGGTCAAAATCAAATAATATACCTGTTGGTCCAGGTAGGGGCTCTGGTGCTGGATCTGTAGTTGCATATAGCCTTGGTATAACCGATTTAGATCCACTTGCCTATAATTTACTTTTCGAACGTTTTTTAAATCCTGACCGAATATCCATGCCTGACTTTGATATTGATTTTTGTCAGGAGGGTAGGGATAAGGTTATTGATTACGTAAAGAAAAAATATGGTTCTGATTCTGTTTCACAGATTGCAACTTTTGGAACGATGGCTGCCAAAGCTGTTCTTAGAGATGTGGGAAGGGTGCTTGATCTTCCATATAATTTTGTTGACACAATTGCAAAGTTGGTTCCTATGGAGCTGGGAATTACCCTTAAAGATGCGATAGATAAAGAACCTCAAATTAAGGATCGTATAAAAAAAGAAGAAGAAGTAAAAGAGCTTTTCGATTTAGCTTTAAAGCTTGAAGGTCTTGTGAGGAACGTCAGTATGCACGCTGGGGGAGTTCTTATTGCTCCAACTAAAATATCAGCTTTCTCTCCCATATATTGTCAGCCAGGTGCTGAGGGAATCGTTAGTCAGTTTGATAAAGATGATGTCGAGGCTGTTGGATTGGTGAAGTTTGATTTCTTGGGATTAAGAACGCTCACGATTGTTGATATGGCACTCGAAAATGCTAATTATATTAGAGCAAAGGGAGGGCAAGAACCATTAAAGCTTGATACTTTGCCTATAAACGATAAACCCACCTTCGATTTATTAAAGCAATCGAATACAACAGCAGTCTTTCAATTAGAGTCAAGAGGAATGAAAGATATGCTTCGACAAGCAAGACCAGATTGTTTTGAAGATATTATTGCTCTGGTTGCATTATATAGGCCTGGACCTATGGATTTGATACCAGATTTTTGTAAAAGAAAACATGGGCAACAACAAGTCCAATATCCGCACCCTGCAACAGAAAATATTTTGAAAGAAACATATGGAATTGCAGTTTATCAAGAACAAGTTATGCAAATCGCCCAAGTAGTTGCTGGTTATACTTTGGGTGGTGCCGATCTTTTGAGGCGTGCTATGGGTAAGAAAAAGGTCGAAGAAATGGATGCACAAAGAGCAACCTTTATTGAAGGAGCTCAAAAACATGAATTAAATCAAAAGCAAGCAACTGAATTGTTTGATTTATTAGAAAAATTTGCAGGGTACGGATTCAACAAATCTCACGCTGCAGCTTATGCAATGATTGCATATCAAACGGGATATCTCAAAGCGCATTATCCTTCAGCTTTTATTGCAGCTTCAATGTCTGCTGATATGAATAATACTGACAACATACATATGTTATTCGATGATTGTGCCCTAAATAAAATTACCTTATTACCTCCAAATATTAATGAGAGTGATTATAAATTTACCCCCTTGGATCAAAACCGAATTTTATATGGACTTGGAGCTATCAAAGGTACGGGATTGTCAGCAATTGATATTATTCTTGAGGAAAGAAAAAGTAATGGCCCATTTAAATCGTTATTCGATTTTGCATCAAGGTTAGATTTACGCAAGGTAAATCGTAAGGCTTTTGAATCCTTAATTCGTGCAGGTGCATTTGATCAGATTCACCCCAATAGAGCCTCCTTATTAGCAAGTGTGAATCTTGCCATTACTAAGGCAGAGCAAGGACATGCACATCAAGGGCAAAATGCACTGTTTGAAGAATTTGAAACTTCAGAGATTCCTTTGATTGACTCAGATATTTGGGAAGAGCGAAAGCAATTGGCAGAAGAGAAAATTGCTCTTGGCTTTTATTTCAGTAACCATCCATTTAAGTTTTATGAAAAAATGATAAGAGAGTTTGTGCCTAACAGATTATCAGAGCTAAAACCAAGAGAATCTCCTTATCTCATAGCAGGCATTATTTCTGTCATACGTATGAGAATGACCTCAAGAGGAAAAATTGCAATTATCACCTTAGATGACGGTGCAGGACGGATTGATGTAGTTGTTGGCAACAAAATTTTGACAGAGGTTTATGATTTAATAAAAGAGGATAAACTTTTAGTTGTTGAGGGTAGAGTGAGTCATGACGATTTTACAGGAGGTAATCGTATTAGCGCGATTAAAGTTAACGACCTTTTAACCATTCAAAGTTCTAAAGCAGCATTTTTGTTCATATCACTAAGAGAATCTTCAGATGGATCAAAGCTTAAAGAGCTGTTAAAACCCTATTGTAATGGAGCTTTTGATAATAATCTAAGTAAGTGCAAGGTTAAGGTAGAGTATACAAACCATTCCGGAAAAGTCGATTTACTTCTTGGTCCTGATTGGGAGGTTACACTGCACGAAGAATTAATACTGGGTTTATCTAAAACGTTTCATGATGATAACGTGAAAATAATTTATAATTAACTTTTTGCTAAGATCATTTAATATTTATGAAAAAAAGTTACTTGGAATTCGAAAAGTCGATTGAATCTTTAGAAACGAAAATTGCCAGCCTTAAGACAGCACATAGTGATCACCCTACACTGGATATTACTACCGAACTCAAACAACTAGAAGAAAAAGCAGATAAGTCTTTACATGAAATCTACGATAATTTAACTGCATGGCAAGTATCCCTTGTAGCGAGGCACCCTCAGCGCCCATACACCCTCGATTATATTGAACATATATTTACTGATTTTGAAGAGCTACATGGTGATAGAGCATTTTCGGATGACCCAGCAATTGTAGGGGGTATTGCTTCTTTTGAGGGTAGATCAGTCATGGTAATTGGCCACCAAAAAGGTAGGGATGTTAAAGATCGTCAGTATCGTAATTTTGGTATGCCAAGACCTGAGGGGTATCGTAAAGCTTTAAGACTCTATAAATTAGCAGAAAAATTTCAACTACCAATCATTACTTTAATAGATACACCAGGTGCATATCCTGGTATTGGAGCGGAGGAGCGTGGGCAGTCTGAGGCTATTGCAAGAAATCTTTATGTAATGTCAGAGCTTAAAACTCCTATTTTAGGTGTTGTAATTGGAGAGGGTGGTTCTGGCGGAGCACTTGCATTGGGAGTGGTAGATCACCTAATGATGTTACAACACTCTATATATTCTGTTATTTCTCCTGAGGGCTGTGCCTCTATATTGTGGAAGAAGCAAGAAAAATCATCTGAGGCTGCTGAAAAATTAGGAATAACAGCACAACGACTGAAAGAGCTAAATTTAACTGATAGCATTATTCCAGAACCTTTGGGTGGGGCTCAGCGTGATATTCCTCAGACAATGAGTAATGTTAAAACTGCTATCAAAAGAGAGCTTGATAAAATAGTGAAGCAACCGCTAGACATTTTGCTAGAGAGCAGATATTTAAAACTTATGAGTTATGGCCAAGTTGCAAAAAGTGGCAGCTAGTCATAAATCAATTCTTGATGCTATAAGAGCATCCTACACAAAACATATCAAAGAAAAAGATAGCACATTAAAAGTGAACGTGGCTTTGAGTGGGGGATGTGACTCGATGGTACTATTATTCGCTCTAAAACAATTGCAGGTTGAGTTGAACTTATCCTTGAAAGCTTCATATATTGATCATGGTCTTAGCAAAAACACCCTTGATTGGCAAGTTCTTTGTAGAAAAGCTTGTATGGGTATGGATATACCTTTTGAGACTACGTCTATTAATATTGAAAAAATTCCTGACTTAGGTATTGAAGGTGCTGCAAGAGAATTAAGGTACCAGGCACTTACTCGTTTAAGTGATGGCATGATCGTTGCAACTGCTCATCATGAAAATGACCAAGCAGAGACATTATTACTACAACTTATTAGAGGGGCTGGATTAAAAGGTCTTGCAGGTATACCAGAGTTTGACCATTTAAAAAATATTTGGCGCCCAATGTTAAAAGTTCAAAGACAAGATATAGAGTCTTTCGCATTAAAAAACCATATTCAATATATTGAAGATGAATCAAATGAAGATATAAGATTTGACCGAAATTTCTTAAGAAAAGATATCCTACCAAAATTATACAAACGGTTCCCACATGCCGCTAAAACTATTAGTCGTTCCGCAAATCATATTGCAGAGGGTTTAAATCTGCACCAGTCCATTGCAGAAGATGATAGCTTGCTTTATTTCTCAGAAAATTTAAAACGATTAAATTTACAGATGATGCAAAATCTTTCCCAAGAGAGGGTAATTAATCTTGTTCGCTTTTGGTTGGATAAGAATAATCAAAAAATGCCAAGTTTAAAAATTATGCGAGAGATTTATAAGCAGATAAAAACTATCAGGAAAGATGCGCAAATTATTATTAATATTTCTCAAGATACTGCCATAAGAGCCTATAAAAACGAGCTTTGGTTAGTTCTAATCAAAGAGGATCAAAAAGAATATGAATTTTATTGGCGTGGGGAGAATGAAATTATTCTTCCAGATTTGAGCAGACTACTCTTTAAGAGAAGTAAAGGTCAAGGAATCTCAATGAAGAAGTTGGGCACTAACACAATAAGAATACAAAACAGAAAAGGTGGGGAGCGATTTAAACCGTTTCATAACCAACCAACAAGAACTTTAAAATATCTTTTACAAAAATCTGAACTCCCCCCATGGGAAAGAAATGAGCTTCCTATGATATTTATTGAAGATAAATTAGTTGCAGTTCCAAATTATGGAATTGATTATGCTTTTAATGCAGAATCTTATGAAGATTCACTACAAATCGAATTTATTAGATAGATTATATTACTAGTTTGTTGCAAAAAAACAACAGATTTAAATATTCAAATATAATTTAGGAATAATTCCTAGCAATCTTTTCCATCTGAATATGTATAATTACCCTAAATTTAATTCCATGATATTCGGAGATTCATTTGATAAACCGTAAATATATTATAGCCGCAGCCTCTATCGCTTTATGTTCAAATATTTTTGCAGGAGAAACATATACAACAGGTACAATTGATGTATATTCTGTTGCACCTTTACCAGGAATTGGTATTGAAAAATCCATTTTACCTAGCGCCATTCAAGAGGTTAATATGGATCAAGTCAATGAGCAGGCTGGAGTATCTATAGCAGATTATTTAGTTAATAATGCTGCAGGAGTTACAGTTACTGAAGTAGGCGGTAATCCATGGCAGCCTGAAATAAAGTTTCGTGGCTATACAGCTGGATCCATCGCAGGTAATGAGCAAGGTATATCAGTTTATGTGGACGGTGTCAGAGAAAATCAACCATTTAGTGATGTTGTGCTCTGGGATACCCTCCCAAGTTTTGCTTATGAATCAGCTCAAGTAGTACCAGGTTCCAACCCTATCTATGGATTAAATACCTTAGGTGGCGCAGTATCCTTTCAAACGAAGTCAGGACGTAATTTTGTTGGATCAAATGTTTCATTTACTGCAGGTTCATGGGGAAGACAAATTAGTTTAATTGAGCACGGGGGTAATGATGGTCCATTCGATTATTACGCAGGATATCAGCATACAAAAGAGGATGGATGGAGAGATTTTTCACCAAATCACCTTAATCAATTTTTCTCAAAATTAGGTTATGAAAATGATGCATCGCGTTTTGAATTATCATATACAGCTGCAGATAATGCGCTAATTGGTAATGGACTCGCACCCAAGTATCTTCTAGGTTCCGATAATGAAGGCGTTAATACCGTCCCTGACTATACAGGCAATAGATATCATAAATTAAATCTTTCCGCCTCTCATTTCTATGACGATGATACTCTCTTTACTGGAAATATTTATTGGAAAAGGTCGGATAGAAACACTTGGAATGGTGATGCAGAGATTGAATTGGACGCAGACAATTTAGCTAAGGTGGCAGGAACAATATCTGTTGGTGGAGAAACAATAAAATTATTTAGATATACCGATGATGAAATTGATGAAATAGAAGGCGAAAACCGAACTACTAACACCAAACAAGATAAATATGGTTTGGCAACGCAGGTATCTTTTACTCAGCCTTTGGCAGGATATGATAATAACCTTACGGTTGGTGTAAATGCAGAAACATCTCTAGTATCGTTCTTTCAAATGGAATACGAAGGTGCTGCTATGAATAGCGATAGAAGACTAGTTAAAGGAGATGGTGAGACAGAAATAAATACTAATCTTTCAGGTAGAACAAAAACATTTGGTCTTTATGCAGTGGACACATTATCCTTCAATGATCAGTGGCATCTTACAGCTGGAGCAAGATATAATTATTCAGAAGTTGATAATGTTGATAAAAGGTCAGCATCAGCTCAGGCTGAAGGATCCCTTACTGAAGTTCAAAGTTGGGGTCGAATTAACCCGACAATTGGACTTACATACCGAGTAAATGATGGATATTCAACATATGCGTCTTATGGTGAATCAAATAGGGCTCCCACATCGATTGAGATGGGTTGTTCAAATCCAGCAATTGCTTGTACGCTTCCAACGCAAATGGCAGACGATCCACCATTGGATGATGTAGTTGCAAAGACCTTTGAGGTTGGCTTTAGAAGCTCACAAAAAGATTATGAATTGAGTGGAGCAATATACCGTGCAGTAAATCATGATGATTTACAATTTATCAATACTAATGCTCAAAATGGACTTGGATATTTTGATAATATTGGAAAGACCATAAGACAAGGGTTAGATTTAACAGTTGGTGGTAATAATCTTTTTGGTATGAATGGTACCGAAAACTTTTCATGGTCGGCTTCATACGGATATCTGGATGCAACTTATGATTCAGATCTTCAATTGGTTTCCGACGCCAATGATTCAAGAGTTACAACGACCGCAAGTTACGGTGGTATTGACGAAGAGGCCTTGTGGTCAGATAGCGCAAATGCATTAACTGAGCTTGGATCGGAGATTGAAGAATTACTAAGAACAGAGGCTGATGGTTCAGTTTTAGAAAACTTTGGTGATGCATTAGCAGCCGCCACAGACGAAGATGATATTGAAGATGCGCTTGAGGTTATTGAAGCTGCAGGAGTAAATATTGGTTTACAAAACTCTATCATTAACGTTAAAAAAGGCGATCGTTTAGCAAATTTACCGAAAAACAACTTTAAGTTACGTTTGAATTATAATTTTCTACCTAACTTAAGAGTTGGTACATCATTAATTGCATTTACTGATAGCTACATGATGGGAAATGAAAATAATGATCATGGTGGAACCAATGGTGATGGTAAGGTACCTGGTTATACTATTGTGAACATGGACGCAAATTATCAAATTAATGAATCATGGAATATTAGTTTGAAAGCGATAAATCTTCTTGATAAAACTTATTATACGGGTGGTAGATTATTAATGAATGGATTCACCGGTGTTGGAAGTGCCAAAAGGGACGAGGTCTATAGAGGTGAAGGTATGGCACCAGGTTCTCCTCAAGCAGCATGGCTAACTGTATCACACAGTTTTTAAGGCAAAATAAATCTAAAAAGGGGCTTTACTGCCCCTTTTTTTATAGATGGGTTATATTAATAGCTTAATTTAAGAAAATAATAAAATGAGTCTTAAATCACGACTTCTTATTTATATTAATTCATTACTATTGATTACAATCATAATTGGGCTATTAGCCATATTGATTATTTCACAAAAAAATATCCGAGATGAGATCTTGTCAACACAATCTCTAGCTGTTTTTGCTATTGAAAATGGGATTCAAAAAAATCCAGAGTTTTATTTATTTCAAGAAGATGATGATACTTTTGGGTTGTCTGAATTAACAGAACTAAGACATCTTCAAATTCAGTTTATCAACTCAAATGGAAGGATTATTGATGAGACAAGGGGGGGATTTAAATAATATTTCGCAACCTCCTTTATGGTTTCAAAATATTTTAGGTAAATTTTCAAGCTCCATTCCATCAAAAAAA
>CACEEB010000007.1 GCA_902558495.1 uncultured OM43 clade bacterium
TTTGCTTCGATTTGGTCGAATTAAAAAAGCACATAAAAAATTAACTGCGTTAAGATTGGATGCAAAATGGATAGATGATTCGGAATATCAAAAACATCAAGACATTATCTTAAAAGAGTTAATCAATTTTAGATTTGCCTCAAAGTTTGTGGAAGTTTTGTGCGACAAGGTAAGAGTAATTATTAGACAAATTAGAGATCATGAGCGTGCGGTTAGAGACTTTTGTGTCGAAGAATCAAAGATGCCAAGAACCCATTTTATAAAATCGTTTCCCGGTAACGAAACCAATTTATTATGGTTAGATGACGAGATGAAATCAGATAAAAAGTATGTGGGGGGCCTTGAAAAGCTTCAACATTCTATTTTGGATCAGCAAGCAAGATTAATAATAATTGAAGAGCAAACAGGAATTCCTATTAAGAATTTTAAAGAGATTAATAGGCACATGACTACTGGTGAAGCGAGAGCTAAAAGAGCAAAGCGTGAAATGATTGAAGCTAACTTGCGACTAGTTATTTCTATTGCAAAGAAATATACCAACAGAGGTTTACAATTTTTAGATCTTATCCAAGAAGGTAATATTGGTTTGATGAAAGCGGTAGATAAGTTTGAATATCGAAGGGGATATAAATTTTCTACATATGCTACGTGGTGGATAAGGCAGGCTATTACTAGATCAATTGCCGACCAAGCAAGAACTATAAGAATACCTGTTCATATGATAGAAACAATTAATAAAATGAATCGTATATCTCGGCAAATTTTACAATCAACGGGTCAAGAACCAGAACCTTCAGAACTTGCAGAAAAAATGGAAATGCCAGAAGAAAAAATTAGAAAGATTCTCAAGATATCAAAAGAACCGATCTCTATGGAAACACCAATCGGTGACGATGAAGATTCTCATCTTGGAGACTTTATTGAAGATGTTGGAACTTTAACGCCTGATGATGCAGCTGTTTATGCAAGTTTAAGTAATGTAACATCAGAAATACTTGAGGGACTAACTCCAAGAGAAGCAAAAGTACTGCGAATGCGTTTTGGTATTGAAATGAACACTGACCATACTCTAGAAGAGGTTGGAAAACAGTTTGATGTAACGCGTGAACGTATTCGCCAAATTGAAGCTAAAGCGCTGAGAAAGTTAAGACATCCTACTCGCTCTGATAGATTAAAAAGTTTCCTCGAGGGAAAGGAATAAATTTAGGGCTCATAGCTCAGTTGGTTAGAGCAGAGGACTCATAATCCTTTGGTCCCAGGTTCGAGTCCTGGTGGGCCCACCAATAATTACAAAGCTTTTAGAGGATTATTCCTCTGAAAGCTTTTTTTATTTCTATAGCAGACTACAAATAGACCACAAAAATATTTTTGATTAATTAATCTAATCTTAATAAATTTTTCTTCTAATCATATGAAATAACTAGCTGGCTATATGCTTGTATTTCTAAAGCTCACAATTGATTAAATATTGAAAGTGTTCAACTTGCTCAGTCAGGTATTTTTTTCTTTTTTCATAATGGAATAATAGTTTTTTATTTAAATGATCTATTTTTCTATCCAGATTATATAGATAGTAATCTTTAAATTGAATGACATTTTCTTTTTTTTGCTTTTGAAGTTGCCTACATGCTATTTGTAAATTGATATTTTCACGTGCAATTTTACCTATTCTTCGATCTAATTTTTTAATCTCTTTTTTATTCTTAAAGTAATACTTAACAAAATTTTGATCTATGAGATATGGAAATAGGTCAGCTTGAATCATTTTTTAAAAAACCTCACGAAAAATTGTTAACAAGCATCGTCAATAAATATATCCAGCCAAAAGTTAATATAATTTCCCATTTTTCTAATGTTTCTCCTAAAGAATGCTGATGTGGATATTCTCCGATATCTTTTTCCCATTCCCTAATTTTTATTTTTAAATCTGTATCAGCATAAGTTTGTGTCATTCTACCCGTAAGCCCAACTGCTTCTGCGATTGCTTTAAACTCCTTGCCATGTGGCTTTACATTACCCTGATATAAATGATATTGAATGGAATGGCATACCTCATGAATCAGCACTTCAATAGCATTGAAACCATTATCTACAGAATTACTTATTACGATCTGATATTTTTCTTCGGGGTAATAGTCATCTGATATTGTTTGTTGGCAATATCCATCCCAAGACTTTCTTATATCGGTACAAGTAATTCCTATATTTTCTGCTATTTCATCTATGGGAAATCCATTTTCATAAAATAGAGGGATAACTTTTTGAAAAGCCACCTTTAAGTATGCTTCTTTATTTTTCAATGATTAAAAGCAATTACTGTATTTTTCTTTGCTGTTTCCGCATTACATAATTCTTTAGCTTTTAATTTTGCAGCAATATAGCCATCCAAACTCCAGCTTTCAAATGCGACATCAAATAAGCTTTTATAAGGCTCTTCTATATCAATGATGATGGAATTTAGTTTTGATAAATATGCATCCATAACTTCTGCTTTACCAAAGTTAGATAAAGTAACTATCTGCAGACTTCCTAGACCATTAAGCCCTATAATTTCGGGAAAGATTTGAAATGATAATCCTTCCTCTTGGGGGAAGATCACTTTCAGCGGCATATTATTTTTCTTGAGTTTTTCGAGAATATTTATATTGCCGTAGGTTGAAGAGTAGGTTACATATAAATTATCATGCTCGCATGACCCTAGAGTTTTTAACCACCCGAACCTATGCCCATGGATAACTTCACCATAAGTACTATAGCGAATCATATCGCCTATTCTATCTACCTCCCAATCCTTATATCTATTTATCTTTCTTTCTTCTGCATGACTCTGTGGTATGGCAAATAAGAAAAAGGAGTAAATTAACCAGAATATTTTGATAAATTTCATAGTCACCCTAAGTATTTTTTCTGATATTAATTTGAGTAACATGAAATACTAATTTATTTGTTTCAATCCTACTTTCGATAATTGCCTTAGCCTCAGCCTCGCTTTCAGCCTGTAAGATCTCTGGCGAACATTCTTTAAATACTTTAATTGTAAATTCTTCCATATGATGATGCCCCCTTTAAATAAATATATTGAATAGACGAAAGATGTTTAATGCTTGTCAGGCATGATGCCCTATATGCACAATAATTAAAAAATTTAAAAGAGAATCAAGGGCCATTTTAAAGCTTTAATAATTAGATTCATTTGATGTTCATCCATAAAAGAAATTCCGGTTTCAGAAATTGGTCCATAGTAACGAAATACTTTAAATTCAGTGGCGTAATAATAAAAATATAAAGCTAAAGCTATTAAGAAATACATACCAAGAACCCAACCAATTAATCTTTGAATTAAGAATAAAGGGATTAATATAAAATTTTCTTTATCTAATGCATTATTCCCATCAAGTATTTTTCGTATCATTTCTCTTTCTATTTCATCTTTCTCCCACCAATAATCGCAGTCATCACAATGGAATGTATCTATAGATCCTGAGGTATTTGTATCTAAATCAACAAAACTTATAGTCTCAGATACATTTTTGCTTGAACACTGCGGGCATATAATGTTGTTCATTTAATTAGAATCCTCATTATCAAAAAAACTTGACTCCTTGCTATGATAATCATCATAAATCTCATGGGTCTTTTGGTCATAATAATTAATTAAGAAATCGTATTCGTTATATTTAACTTCTTTAGGAAAGTTGTTTCTTATTCTGGTAATAAAATTAAGCCTTGAAAAAAACTGATTATCTTCTTTTATACCCATACCTTTCCTAAAACTAATATCAACTTGGGAGGCATAATTATCCAGCATAATGCATGCTGGGAAATTTCTATGGATAAGATCTTTGTAACACTCTTTCACAATCTGGGTGACTAAAATAATTCCTCCAGAAGTTATTGCTTCGTTAAATAATTTGTATATAGTATGTTTAAGAGCTTTATCAACAGCAAATTTGTTAACTTTTTTTTGAGACATAAACTGCAGGCATGAAGTTATATTGCTTTTACTATTCATATATTTTTCATAAGGCCAGATATCCATATCCCTAGTTTTAGTAAAGGATTTTTCCTTTTCCCTAAGCATTAGGCGCTTATATATTTTTGGCATGCGCATAATTGGCCTGCTTTCATAAGCTTTTCGATCAGTAATTAGTTTTTGTTCTTGTTTAAAAAGATTCAATTCTGATCGTCCCCAATCATTCCTTACAACATCAAAACCACATCCAAATGTTTGGTTAATTTTTCTTATTTCAATTGGGTTAATTTTTCTTGTGTCATCCAAAAAAAAGATTAGCCCTATAATAATAAAAAAAAGAAAACCTCCTTTATTTGTCCATAAAACAGTCTTTAATTTTTTTATTTTCAAAATAATTCTGCCTCAATTATTTTATAAATTTGTTTTCTCAAAATCTTCTTTTCGTTGAATTCTTAATTGTTTGATTTGATTTGATAATGCGTTATATTTCTCTCTTCTCGAATCATTTTCCCAACCGATTAATGTTGCATGCTCTAAGGTTTGCTCAGCTGCATATAAGAGTTGCCCTATAGTTAACGTATTCTTAAAAGAATCTAATTTATTCAAGAATTTTTTTGATTGATTTTGCATAATATCCTCCAAATTATTTATAAATAATTTCCTGACTTATTTAAAAAATGTTTTAAAAAAAGAAAAAGTTACTTTTTAATTAAGACGCTTACAAAAAGATAACTGTCAGGAAGATAAAAGAGGTGGAACAATTACTAGGCTTGGAAGATGGTAAATAGAATCCTTCGATTGATAATATGTGAACATCACATATTTAATAATTTACTCAAGTATTAAGGTAACAGGGCCTTCAAATTCCTCATCTAGACCCAATAAATCTTTTAACTCAGCATCATTATTTGGCATTATGCCTTTAAAATACATTTGTTTGGATTGGCTAAGTTGCGTAAATTCAAAATTTACGCCATTGTCCATGGAATAATTTACGATACTGTTAAATTTCTCCTTGGACGCAATTTCAATAATAGTTGTAGGTATATCGTAAACATAAGAATTTTCGTCTATACCTTTTACCCCAACCGACATAGGTAATGTAAATCTAGCAATTAAAAATCCAGTTACAAAAAGCGGCGCTCCAATTCCAAAAAATCTTTTGATATTATCGAAATTATTTTGTTTGGAGACCTTCGCCTCGATGGCCTCGTCAAGTTTTTGCTTAAATACAAAAGCATCATTACTTGGATGCTTTTCATCAAGTGAATTAACAAATTTTCCTAATTCATCTTTTAATAATTTAGAGGTATTTTTTTTCTTCATTTTATCGTTTTAACTCTCTATACATGGGTCTATTAATTCTCTTAATTCTTTTTCTACCTTGCTACATATTTTCTTAATATTACTTAATCCTAGGTTATTCATATCAGCAAGATCTTGTTGCCTATAAGAGGTGAATTTAAAATCTATATAAATAGAAAATTCAAACGCATTTTTTTCACCATAGGATTTAATTTTATTTTGAATACAATCTGATTGGTTTAACGAACCTTGAACATTACTGATGGGCTCTTTGATAACTGTGTCGGTTATAGTACTCCCTCGCTCTGATATATCGAAAAGATCTGTTCTGGAATTGCTATGTAATCTTGAATCATTTCTGATATTGTTAAAAATATGTTTTTTTAACCAACCCTTTATTACAAAATGTGATTTTGGAACAGAATGAAAAACAGGATTTTCCACTTCTGTGCCGTCTTTTAATACCTTTTTATCATCCATAAGTTTAATAAATGTTGTATGTAATATATCTTTAAGTTCTAAAATATCTGTATTTTTTGGATAAAATATTTGTATGTATCTTGTCAAACATTTCTCAAAATGTTCGTATAGTTTTCCTATTGCCTCACCCCTTTGAGGAACGTCTTTACTAATAAGTTTAGTATAAATTTCACTATAGTTTATTGGGTTATTTACCATCTTAGTTAGCTAAAATAATGTCATCTATCAGGTTAGAATAATTTGATGTTGTTTGATTATTATTGGTTAATCTTCTTACATCCGTTCTTACATCTCTTAATAATAGTACAATATCTTTTCTTTTATTAATAATTTTTGCTAGCGCTTGTGCATAAGGACTATAATCATCGCTCCCATCATATGCATATTTTCCAGCAGCGGTAGCAAATGATACTAAGGTATTATCTCCATAGCCATGGACATTGATAGGCGCCAATTCTCTAGAGTTAAAAGGGTTATTTCTGCAGGCATCTAGAAATATTATTTTCTTATTACCAGGAATATTTTGTCGTAGAAATTTATTTAAATCTATGGAAAGACTTATGGCATCCTCCGCTGTAATATTTTCGTCTATATCGGTGGGTATTAAATAATTTTGCCCACCAATCTGATAAGCATGACCAGAATAATAAACAACACTCAGTTCTGCATTTTTTGCTTCTTTAGAAAATGTTAAAAGTGCATCTTTAAAATTATTGAGGTTTAAATTAGAAAATGTATAGGTTTTAAAACTTTGCTCTTCTAATTTTTTAGCAATAAGTTCTACATCATTTAAAGGCGTATTAAGATTATTTTTATAATCATCATTACCTATAAGAAGCGCATATCGCCCTTCTTTTTTGGTGTCCTCATAATATGAATCAATATTTTCATAAAAATCTTTGATACTGATTAATTTATCGTAAGAAATATTTCCATCTCTTATTAAAGTATAGCGGGTTACCATATCATTTATTGCGTTATAGTCAGCAGTGGCTAGTGAACCATCGCCGTATGGATTATCGTTATAAATCTTCGCAAGATTATCGTAGCAATCAATCACTTCATCGATAGAAAAAATATCCATATTCTCTGCTTGAAACATACATTTGGATTCAAGTAGAGATTGCCTTTGAGTGATTTCATATTTTTTGTTAAATTCTAATACAAATTTTTGCCTATCATAGTCTTTTACCTCACCAGCTTTATTAAATGCAGGAGATGGCCCAAGAATTTTAGTAACATGACCTTCAGTATATGCTTGATCATAAAGCTGATGTATCTTATCCATGACTTTTTCAAAGGTTTTTGATCCATAAAAATAGTTATAATTAATTATATTAGAGTAAAGGTGCACAGGGTTGACTGTATAGTTAGCACAATCCACCCAATCTTTTATGATATATTCTTCATCTTCTGCATAGTAATTAAGATCATCAATCTCTTTATTTTGAATAAGTTCCTCGCACTCATTAATCCACCCTTGAAAAGCGTCCTCTATATGAATTATAGCCAGCTTCTTATTTTTTATTTCTTTGGTATATGCCATATCAAAAATAACACCCAGCATATTTCTTGCCTCTAATATAGTTTCTTTGTTATCAATTATTAATGCAACACTCAGTGCTTTTTCAGCAAGAATCTGCGCGTAGCCTTCATTAACCTCACCATTTGTACCATCATAATATTCGTTAGCAGCAATCAGTAAAGCCTCTGCATTTGCTGGTGATATCTGCTCTTTAAATAGCAGTAAATAATCTTTAGTTAGTAATTGCAGTTCTTTTTTATCAGAAATTATATTTTTATTTAGAAATTGATTTGTTAAATCAGGATTAGCTTTAATAAATTGAAGAGCCTCAATACCCCCAAGTTCCTTTTCATTCTCTTTATTAATTTTTGCATTCGTATTAAAAAAAGTTATTAACTTTTTATTTTTGGTGGACTTTAAACCCAGTTGTACCCAGCTTCCATATAAATTACTGGGTAAACCTACCATGTTGTAATGAAGAAGAATAAATAATATATTTTTTTCATCTATCGTTTCATTAGCAAAAAGTAGATGATCAATGAAGTTAAATGGTTTTGGATTTTTTTTGTTTGCCTCCCAAAAACCTTCTGTCACATAGCTTGCCAGGTCATATGTATCACGTTCTAGTAATATAGACTCATGATAAGTATCATGTTTTTTTATGTATTGTATAGTGAGTTCTTTAAGATTATTTAAATCAGTTAAAAATTTAGCATTGTTCATAGTCTTTATAAAATCTAAATCTGTTTTAAACCAATAATTTCTATCATTTAATCTAATTTGGAACAAAGGATTATTCAGATCCACTTTATAACCAATAACCATATTTTTAATTTTTAAAGATTGTGCGTTTTTTTCGAAAAACTCAATCCAACTTAAAAGTATTTCTTTTGGAAAAAAATATTTTGCATCTGTATATTCCATAAAATATACGATAAAAGAATCATCAATTTTGGTTTTTTTAATTGCCTCTTGAATGGATTCACTTCTTTTTTCAAATTCCCACTCATCGTAACTAATAAAATTTTCAATATACTTTTCATATTCATCATCAGTTAAGAAACCAACCTCCTCATCTTCCATTTTATTTTGCTCAGGATCATTACTATAGAGAGGTTTTGTTTTAGCGTGATTCACTTCCTCTTTAGTATCTACTGTTAAATAAAGAAAAAAACTGCAGAGAATTGTGATGAATAAAAGGAAGATTATTAAGAGATTACTTTTTGACATAAATATAACCTTTTGAGATAAACGAATTCTTTATACGATTTTTCTGGTCAGTCACTAACACTATACCCTTGAAGTTATTTTCAAAACAAGCAATTAAGCAAATGAGCAAACATACACGTAACTTTTTACTTTAATAAAACCTTTTTAATTTGTAACACATTTTTTTAAATTAAAAGGAGACATCACATGCAACTAACTTCGCAAATAAATACACATTCAAGTGAGCATTATCTTTCTATGGATGAAATATTTGAAATACTTTATGGCTTTAATTTTTCCTCATGCCAAAAATATTTTGAGGAAGAGAATTAAAAAAAGTAACTTTTTACTTTATTCAAAACAATATAAGAGTGCATGACATTTATAAGCAAATTTTTGCTCAACCAATTTAAAGGAAAATTTATTATGGGAAAATTTTTAGTTACAGAAATTTTAATTAATGGTGAGGGGAAAGAAATAAAGTTGGAATGGGATTATCACGATCGCTTTCCAACAGAAAAAGAAAAACAAGCAACCAGAGATTATTTAAAGAATGAGAATATTAAATTCGATATGAAGGGGCAACATGTTCACAAAACACGCACATAAAAGAGCACAGCAAAGAGTAATCCCCCCTTTAATTGAAGATTTACTCCTTCTTTATGGAGATCATAAGTATGAACCTGGAAATAAAGAAATTTATTTCTTTTCTAAAAAATCAAAGAAGCGTATGGCGCGTGATTTAGGTGCCCCAATTGTGGGTTGTTTATCTAAATTTTTAAATGTCGCCATGGTTAAAGCTTCAAATGATGATGTGGTAACTGTTTTTAAGAGAACTAAAAAAATTAAAAATAAAATAAGGGGAAGAAAATGCCAAAGTCATATAGCAGAGAGTATTTAGACAGATTAAATAATTTAAAAAATACCGCATGGAATAAACCTGGTATTCAATTAGCAAACGTTTGTGTTAATGCGAATTTACCGGCAACAAATGTAGCAGAGATTTTTCAGGTATCCCGTATGTCCATTCACAGCTGGTTTCGAGGGAAGTATATTCGGGAAAAAAATGTACGCAAAATTGAAAAATTCATTGGATTGATCAAGCTGGATACAGAAATAGGACTTTTACCTGCTTCTAATCCAAGACAGGCAAAGTTGTATTTGGAAAAAAATATAAAAGAACACTTTCTTAATAACTTAGGAGTTTAAAGATGAAACTATTTAACAAAATTTTTAAAAGTAATGCTAAGAATGACATGAATAAAAGTGAAGAACTTATGCTTACTGATGAGCAAGAAATTAATAATTCTCAGGTGAGCCAAATGAATAATGAAAATATAGATAATTTTCCATTACCTCGCTATGCGCAGTTAACTCCATTGGAGGCACCTGCCATGCAAAAGAGTATTTTAAGCCAACCAAAACCCGTTTTTGTTGCATTGATTAATAATGAAGAATTAAAAGAATTTTTTAATAAGAAATACTTTAATCGAGGCCGCCACAATGGCGCTAATTTTGGTAGTACTGCAATCATGCGGATAGGAAAAAATGCCATTGTTTCTGAATTTAAACAATGCTTGTATCAAATGGATGGTAAAAGAAGATCTAAAATTACTGAATTAAAAAATCACGCAGCATCCACCAAAGACGCCTTCAAAGAATTTGATGGCGCTTTGAAAGATAAAATCACTTTTCTGGAAGATGAATGCCAAATTATTCAGCATCAACTTACCAATTGTGAGGAATACCAAGGCTGGGTAGAAGGACCACTTAGAACCTATGAAAGTGGATTTTTACAAGGCCTTGCCTACGCAACACGCTATCGTTTTAATTAAAATTTTTAGGAGAAAGATTATGAGTATATTTAATAAATATCTTTTCACGATGGCAGGTGAAGATAGCAATAAAATAAATGATTACCACATTGATACTATTAGACGGACTTCAAACTTTGGTTTATTAATTCATATCCCAATGATTATTTGGTTTTTTATTGGTTACTATTTGAGTTTTTACCTTTTTGATTCATCCATATTATTTTCTCTGATAGTAGGCATGATATCTGCGGCAATCATTTATGCAATAGATCGCAGTATTATAAATTCTGCAAAGACTAAACCGTTGACTATAGCACGTTGTATTTTAGGAGTTATTTTTGCAATAGCTGGAGCTTTCCTGGTCGATGTAATGGTATTTGAAAAAGATATTAATCAATATTTATCAAATCAGGATAAAGAATCTACCCGACTTATATATTCACAAAAGATTACTGATAAAAAAATTGATGTGAATGAAAAGCGCTTAACTTGGTTAGCAGCGGTGAACAATGCTCATACCGAAGCAGATGGTTCTGGGGGATCACGTAAGGCGAATAAAAAAGAAGTCCAATCACTCATGCAACAACGTTCAAGTATCGTTAAAGAGTTTGAAAAAAAACGTAAGGGTGTGGTAAAAAACTTTAATCAAGAAATGAAGCGATGTGGTTTTTTATGCTCAGAACAACCCATTATTCAAAAAAGAGATAGATCTTTAAATGACTTAGCCATGCAAGAAAAGAAAGCTATCGCATTAATTCATGCCAAAATTGAAGCAATCCAATCTAAATCTACCAAAAAATCACCTCGTGGAAGAGGAGAGGTTTGGGAAATTAAGAATATGCATGCCGAAAAAGCAAGACAAGATTATTTGAAAGCTAGTAAAGCATTAGCTAGCATGGAAGATGAGCTTAATACAAAAATTAAAAGTTCATTGTCTGATACGTCAAATGAAAATGGCCTGATAGCTAAAGTAAAAGCCCTACATATAGTGGCTTTTGAACAAACAGAATCAATTATTTTTTATATAGTTTTCTTCTTGGTTTTTTTAGCGTTTGAATTAGTCCTGGTTTTGACAAAAGTATTTTCACCTTTAACTATTGATGATAAAAGGATTGAGCATTTAGCTAGGATGCAAGAAAAGGAAATGCAAGTTGATGAAGAACAATTAATTCAATATCAAAAAATGCTAGCCGAACAAGATGGCGTGTCTTTTGAGGTATAAATTATTACATAATCTTATTAAGGATTTAGAACTATGACTGCACAATTTCAAGAAGAAATATTTATTGATGGAGAGTCTCATGGCTTATCAACTGAGCCATTGCAAATGTATCTTGATTCAATGCAAAATCCTCCTGAATTTGATTGGGGCTCAACTGCCTGCTGGAGAGGTTATATAGGTAGTTGGGCTATCAAAGGTAATAGTCTATATCTTACGGATATTCAATTGCAGTGTGTAAAGGAAGATAATTTTCATTGGCGAATGATGTTTAATGGAAGGCAAGGTGATATTAAAGCAGAATGGTTTTCTGGTGTTTTAAGAGTACCTCAAGGTGAATTACTAGAATATGTTCATGGAGGATATGGGAGTCAATACGAAAGAGATTTATTTATTGATATTGAAAAAGGTAATATTATCGATAGAAGGATTGTGCATAATGGAACTGATTAGCCTAATAAGTAATATAGAGGGAGTTATCCCTCTTGTAATGGCAATTTTGTTTACATGGTTTGATTAAAAAAGCATATATTATTTTATGAAAAGATCTATTAAATTAACTCTTATAATTCTCCCAGTAATCTTATTAACTCTATTTTTTTTATCAAGTTGGGTTATTAGTTCAGCGGGATATAGGTGCGATAGGATTGAGTATGTAGGCTTTCCTCTGACTTTACTTGGGTTATTTTGTTAAAAAAACAAAGACGGTTGAAATATTTTTCAGTCAGGTTTTCTATATTTAGGCTAGTGGAGTTGAGTAGGGATTGAGTATACAGTTTGGTTTTTCAACTCCACCCAACATTTGCCCACTTAATTCTCTGGGGGTAGACTAATTATATGAAAATAATTACATGGAATTGTAATCAAGCACTTAGAAAAAAATTTCCTTTATTAGAAAAATTTAATGCCGACATTATTGTATGTCAGGAATCAGAAAAATTAGCTAACAACTTCTTCGAAAACTATCATTACCAATGGATAGGTAAAAATTCAAATAAAGGTATAGGGATCTTAACTAAAAAATATCCTTGTTCAATAAGTAAAAATTTTAACGAAAAATTTATTTACTATTTGCCACTAAATTTTCAGAATTTTAATATATTGAATGTATGGACACATACTAAAGCTGACAAACTTGGAGCTGATGCTAATGGAAATATTATTGATGCTCTTGATTATTATAACGATTGGATAACAACAAAGAAGAAAGCTATCATTATTGGAGATTTTAATAACTCTATTGTATTCGATGAAAAGTATAATTGGGCGCCGAAATTTGTTGATATAAAGGCATATTTATATAAATTAGGATTTAAGAGTTCATACCATTCATTTTTTAATGAAGAATTCGGTAAAGAAAAAACACCAACTCTTTTCCATCAAAAAAATTTAACTAAACCTTTTCATATTGATTATGCGTTTATTAAAGGTTTTTGGGTGAAAAGTGTTGAAATTGGTAAGCCAGATGAATGGCTTGTTGAAAGTGACCATATGCCAATCATAATTGAAATATACTCTGTTATGCTCATAATTAAATGGCTATTTATCATTTTATTAGCCTTAGCTGTATTATTAATGTTGATATGAAAAAATCATTATCTAAATTAAAAAAAATTAACCTCAGAGATATTTGGCCGCATGAAGCATTGGATTTTACAAAATGGCTCGCTGAGGAAGAAAACCTTGATTTGCTGAGCAATGAGATTGGAATAAGCTTAAAACTTATAGGTACTGAAGTTTCTATAGGTAATTTCAATCTTGATATATTGGCTGAAGAAGAAAATACAGGTCGTAAAATTATTATTGAAAACCAACTAGAACCAACTAATCATGATCATCTTGGAAAAATTATTACTTACGCTGCAGGAAAAGATGCAAAAGTTATTCTATGGATAGTAAGAGACGCAAGAGAGGAGCATAGGCAAGCAATTGAATGGCTTAATAATCATACAGATAATGAAATAGGTTTTTTTCTTATTAAAATAGAGGCCTTTCAAATTGATAATTCTCCTCCTGCTCCGAAATTTGAATTAATTTGCAAGCCTAATGAGTGGGCTAAAATAACAAAAACAAATCTTTCTAATAGCCCCGTTAGTAGAACAAAATTACAGCAATTAGATTTTTGGGAAAGTTTCAGAGATTATGTAAGGAGCAAAGATTCCGCTATAAATTTACGAACTCCGAGTCCTAAACATTGGTACGATGTAAGTATAGGAACATCCGCGGCACATATAGCACTAACAGTAAATACGAAGAATAATCTAATGGCCTGTGAATTATATATTAATAAAGATAAAGACTTTTATAAGTACCTACAAGAAAGAATAAAAGCAATTGAAAGTGAATTAAATGAATCTCCTAGATTAGTTGATGCCAAAATTGCCTCTGCAATAAGGTTGCAAAAAAAAACAAATGGTATTTTTGCTACAGATGAATTAAAAAATAATTTTAAGTGGCTATATGAGAAAACGATTTTATTTAAAAAAGTTTTTCCAAAATATATTAATGAATTTAAATCATATAAGAGTAAAAATTGAAAAAACTACTCCGATTCTTATTCTTAATACCTAATCTGGTGGATTTGGGAAGGATTAAGTATAAGATTTATCAATTAGCATACGCTTTAATTCTCAAAACTCATGATTTTGGCTATTAATTAACTACCATAAAAATACTATAATGTACCTTTACGGAGTTGCTTATGGAACGAAGTAAAGCAGTTGAGTGGATAGTAATTCTTTATATTATTGCTTGGCGAGTTATGAGGGTTTACGAAGAGAAACAAATCCAACTAGCAGTAAATTAATTGTTTGGATAATTGTAAAAGCTCACATAAAAGAGTTTAACTAAAAAGAAAATTAGGTTGATTTAAGCCAACTTGCTACACCTAGACATTTGTCAAAGTAGCTAAATAGGAGAAAGACATGTCACCAAAAGAAGTCAGGAAAAACCTACACCATCAAATTTGGTATTCTTTAACCAATCAAGAAGAAAAAGAAATAGAAGAAAATAAAAAATATGAGCTATCCCAAAAAGAAATAGATAGTCGTATGAAAAGTTATACAAAATGGAAGATTAAATATTTGCGTGAGTTTCTCAGTTAGTTGGTGGGTAGGCTAATATTCCCCAGTTATCATTAGAATTTTCCATCATAATACTTAATATAGCTGGGAGAAAATAGCTTAATAAGTTAGCCCCATCTTTAACTTGTTGTCGATTTAGCTTTCCTTGCCATGTAGAGCCGCCATGAAATATTTGATTTCTTAAAACATATAACCGTTTAAACAAAATTGTTAGGATATAAATTGTTTCATTTCTATCCCGTAAAGCATCTTGCACCTCTCTTTTCTCATTTTTAAGCTTTGTCTCCCAATCGTCTTTTCCCTCCCAGAAAGAGGTAAGAATAAATTCATTACTTAAGATACTTCTTACTTCATGAGAAAATCTTTCGTAGATAATATTATGTATTTCATTTTGACCGTTTTTCAATAAGGCTTTAAAGAAATCTGAGCGTAACTCTTCGTCTCCTTGGTTTTTTAATCCATCCATATGGATGGAATAGGCACTATTTAAAGATATCCATAGAAAAATAAATTTTGCATCTATGTCTTTAGTCTCTTTCTCTGACCTGTTTAACCAACTTAATGATCGATGAATGCGGATTGAAAAGTTATCTTCATAACCATCCCTAAGTGCTCTATGCTTCTGTTTAAGATCCTTAAATTTATACATAAAAGCTTACCCTCACTAAAGATGAAATGGCTTAGTTAACAGGTTTAAGCTAACTTTTTCCAAATTCAGTCACAACTTAAAGCGATCGCTATCCTGTCAAAATGACAGGGATCTATTTTAAGTATATATATTTTTCGTTTATTCTATAATTTTTATTTAACAATGGTTAATATTTAGATATGATCAGCCTAAAAAGAAACACTAAATTAGAACTAGTTGAAGCTTTAGGTAAACGCACTCGTGCATCATCTATCTATAACCCAGGACAAACAGAAGACTTTAAAATTAGTCGTGGTAAGTTTAGTGACTTCCTTACCTGCCAGCGTTGTTTTTATCTTGATCGTGTTAAAGGATTAGCTGAGCCTCGGACTCCAGGATGGACATTAAACGAGACGACCGACCTTCTTTTAAAAAAAGAGTTTGATGAATGCCGTAAACATCAAAAACCTCATCGCTTATTTGCTCAATATGGATTGGACCATATCGTACCTTTTGAACATCCTGCTATGGATGATTGGCGTAATTCAATGCATAAAGGTTTGATGGCGCGCTATAAAGATTCCAATATTATTCTATCGGGTGGTGTGGATGACATTTGGTTTGATACCAAGAAAGAATGTTTGATTGTCGTGGACTATAAGTCCCAAGCTAATAGTAAAACCGTAGAGCCCTTGTCGTATTTAGCCTCTCCTTATCATGAAGGCTATAAAATTCAAATGGACTTTTATAATTATTTACTTGATCTCATGGAATTTCCTATCGGTGATACCTCCTATTTTCTGGTAGTGAATGCTAATAGGGGGGCTAGTGGCTTTCATGGAGTGATGGAATTTACAGAAACCATAGTTCCTTATCAGCACGATATCTCATGGCTAGATGAACAGGTTCAAAATATGATTGATTGTATGAATTTAAATAAACTTCCAGAGAGTAATATAAGTTGTGAAAACTGTGCTTATGCTCGTCAAAGAAACACAGAAGAGAATTAGGTAGGACTTTATTTGTAATTCACCGCATCACCATTAAAGCATCTTCTGCACTTATTACACATGCCTTCAATATTTTCATTAGTATTTAATGGGCATATAGTTTCGTCTACCTCAGAAATAAAATCTTTGTTATATTTATCGGCAAAAACAACCGATATAAAAGAAATAGGATCATAGGTTTCATTTTTGTCACATTGATATGAATAAAATAAGTTATTTTTTTTTGTTGTTAGAAGCTTTTCTACTTTTTCTTTTCTATTCATACTTTTTTCATCAAGAGAAAAATGAATGAATACATTGGGAAGTAGCAGGTCAGCTAATTTAGCTGCATGTTCAGGTATTCTTGTTACAACCCAAATAGGCAAGCTTGGTTCTTTAGTGGCTAATTCATGGATCGCATCAACTGCCTCTTTAAATAAGTCACCAACACCATTCCATCGTAAGAAAAAATTATTATCTTTGGCGCTGTATTTGGTTATTTCTTCGATAATTTTTTGGGCAAAATCTTTTGGAGAATCTTTACATAATAATGCATTCTTTACTTGTTTATTAAGTGATGTAGGCCAAGTTATTGGCCCTGTCAATCCATAGCAGGTTTTAATACAAACCTTCGATGGTTGACAGGTTGTTCCTATAGGAAAATTTACGCTTAAACCTGTTACCTTATTATTGGATAAAATAGTATGATTAATATTAGAGGTTAAAAATATATCGGTTTTATTTGTTTTTTTTTGTAGATTAGTGAATTTTATATTTGAAATTCGCATAAATTTAATATTTAAATTGTTTATAGAAAATATAAAGAATACGCTTAATTATTATGAATGGCAGTTAAAATATCAAAACAATAAAAACTTTAATATGCCTAAATAGAGGAGAACCCCGGGCATATAAAAATTTATCACGGAATTATTAGTATAAATATGGATACCAAACAAATAAAAACAAAGAAAAGAGTCACTAATCACGGGGAAGTTTATACGGGTCCGAGAGAGGTAGTGGCAATGCTGGATCTAGTTGATCGGGAGACAAAAAGAATTGAATCAAAATTTCTTGAGCCAGCATGTGGGAATGGGAATTTCCTAATAGAAATTCTAAAGAGAAAAATAGAGGTTATACAGAAACGTTACTCTTCATCTCAAATAGATTATGAACGGTATTTATTTTTAGCCACAACCTCAATATATGGAATTGATATTCAACAAGACAATGTAGATGAATGCCGAAAGCGATTATTAACGTTCATAGCGGAAAGCTATAGAAAATTATTCAAAAAAACTTATAAAGCACAATTTGTTAAATCAATATCATTAGTACTATCAAAAAATATTCTTTGTGGTGATGCTCTCTCACTTAAAGCATATGACAATGATTTAATCGGTACACCTATAATATTTTCAGACTGGTCATTGATTTCTGGCAACATGGTTAAAAGAAAAAATTTTATATTTTCTGATCTTGTTGAACGTGCCAGTGATCGTGAAATGCCTTTATTCTCTGATCTTGATGATGAAGCATTTATACCTGAACCCGTTGAAGAATTTGCACCAATAGATTTTATGAATCTTGAAAATGGCTGAACTAATTAATTATAATCCAGACGTTTTATCTTGCCTTGCTAATTTGAGTAATGATGAAGTGTTTACCCCTCCTGAAATTGCAAATAAAATAATTGATCTTCTTCCACAGAATCTTTTTGAAAATAAAAACACAACATTTTTAGATCCAGGATGTAAGTCAGGTATTTTTTTGAGGGAAATTGGTAGAAGATTGATGAAGGGACTTGAAAAAAAAATTCCTAATATACAAGAGCGTATTGATCATATTTATACTAAACAAATTTATGCTCTCCCTATAACAGAACTCACATCTTTATTATCAAGAAGAAGTATTTACTGTTCAACAAAAGCTAATGGAAAGTATTCAATAACGCAAGGCTTTGATAATGAACAAGGAAATATTATATTTGAAAAAAAGAATCACACATGGATAAACGGAAGTTGTAGTTTCTGTGGCGCTAATGAAAATATGAATTCTCGAGATGAATCACTAGAGTCACATGCATATCAATTTATCCATACAAATAAACCAGAGGAAATCTTTAATATGAAATTTGATGTAATTATTGGGAATCCACCTTTTCAATTGAATATCGGAAATACTAGCGGAAATAGTTCAAAAGCTAAGGCTATTTACCATAAATTTATTGATCAGGCCATCGCACTGAATCCTCGATATATTTCAATGATTACTCCGAGTAGGTGGATGACAAAAAGTGCTGATGGTGTTCCTGACCAATGGGTAGAAAAATTAATTAAAAGTAATAAAATTAAAATTTTACATGATTATATAAATTCAAAGGATATGTTCCCAGGGGTAATGATTGAAGGCGGAGTTAATTTTTTTCTTTGGGAAAATGATTATAATGGAAAATGTGAATATTCGTTTCATGAATCATCGAGTAAAAAAACTATACCTTCAAGCATTTATTTAGATAAGAGAAATATAGGGATTGTAGTCAGGGATAATAACGCACAAGAAATATTGGATAAAATTGAAAAAAAAGAAGGTAATTATTACTGTGATGCACAAAAGAATTTTTCTGGCTTGGTTAGCCCCAAAGATTTTTTTACAAATAAAACTTATTTGACTTCAAGTTGGAAAAATTATAAAGATAAAAAGACAGGTGAAAACCAAATTAAGTATTATTTAAATAAAGCAATGCATAAGAGAGATTATGGTTGGATAAAAAAATCTGATGTACCAAAAAATATTCTTACGTCGCAAAGCCATAAAGTCTTAATACCTGCCGCTCATGGCGGACATCAAAAAATTATAGGAAATCCTTTTTATTCTGAGCCAGGCAGCGTTTGCTCACAAACATATTTGGTGATTGGATATGATTTTAAAAAACATAATTTTAATAAAAACGAATGTCAAAATATTATTTCTTATATTTCAACTAAATTTTTTAGATACTTAGTAAGCATAAAGAAAAAAACACAAAATGGACCAAGAGGAGTTTACCAATTTGTCCCATTACAAAATTTTAAGGAATCATGGACTGATGAGAAACTTTATAAAAAATATAATATTTCTGATGATGAAATTAACCTTATTAATTTAATGATTAAGTAAATGGAAGTTAATGATGAGTAAGTTATTTCCCAGAAAACCAGAATATCACCCAACTATTTATGCCTACAGAACCCCTGGTGTAAAAGAAAATGAAGGGTTATTGAAGGTTGGATATACAATTAAAAATGTCCACGATCGAATTGATCAGCAATTAAAGACTGGCGGTATAAATTATGAAATTGTTTTAGAAGAATCATCAATGCGCGAAGATGGTTCAGCTTTTGATGATCATGCCGTACATAAGCAACTTAAGGCAGATGGATTTATCAATGAACAATTAGAATGGTTTAGATGTGAGGTAGAGGATGTTAGATCAGCAATTATTGCTGTAAGAGACGGATTACAAACAAGTAGGGACCGCACATGGAATTTTAAGATGCGCCCTGAGCAAAAAGCTGCAGTTAATAAAGCAGCCGAACATTTTAGAAGTTTTAAGGCAAATGAATCTGCTAAAACTCCACATTTTCTTTGGAACGCCAAAATGCGTTTTGGTAAAACTTTTGCTGCCTATCAACTGGCATTAGAAATGGGATGGAAAAAAATATTAGTTCTTACTTTTAAACCTGCAGTAAAGAGTGCGTGGGCGGAAGATTTATATTGCCATAAAGACTTTGATGGCTGGCAATTTATTTCAAGAGAGGGACTTGAGTATGCTCGTGTAGACAAGTCTAAGCCTTTTGCTTGTTTTGGTTCTTTCCAAGACTTTCTTGGACGAAATACGAGTACAGGCGGGATAAAGTCAAGAAATGAATGGGTGCATACAACGAACTGGGATTGTGTCATTTTTGATGAATATCACTATGGTGCATGGCGGGAAAAATCGAAAGATCTGTTTGAGGGAGATGAGACAGAGCATGCACTTGACCTAGGTGATGTAAAAGAATTTGATGCAGAAACGGAAGGGATACTTCCTATCACTACTAATCATTATTTATATTTATCAGGAACCCCTTTTAGAGCTATCGAATCAGGTGAGTTCATTGAAGAGCAGATTTATAACTGGACCTATTCTGATGAGCAAAAAGCTAAAGAAGCCTGTAGAGATGATGATAATCCTTATGCATCACTCCCACGTATGGTTATGCTTACTTATAAAATGCCAGATGATATAAAACAGATTGCTCTTTCCACTGAATTTAATGAGTTTGATTTGAATGTTTTCTTTGAAGCTAAAGGAAATACTGAACATGCCAAATTCACTTATGAAGAAGAAGTACAAAAATGGTTAGATTTAATCAGAGGATCACATAAATCAACTAGCCTTGATAATTTAAAGCTTGGTCATAAAAAACCTCCTATGCCTTTTTCCGATACAAGACTATTGGGCTTACTAAGCCATACTTTGTGGTTTCTACCCAATGTTGCCTCTTGCTATGCGATGAAGAATCTTCTATCACAAAGGCAAAATAATTTTTACCATACTTATAATATTGTTGTAGCTGCAGGTAATAAAGCTGGCCTGGGGGCAGAGGCACTTCCTCCAGTTTATAAAGCTATGGGCGACCCCTTAAAAACTAAAACTATTACTTTGTCATGTGGCAAGTTAACCACTGGCGTTTCCGTTAAGCCGTGGACAGGAATTTTTATGCTAAGAAATTCCTCTAGTCCTGAAACTTATTTTCAAGCGGCATTTAGAGTGCAAACTCCATGGACGGTTATTAATTCAGATGGAAAATCGCCTAATGCCCTAGAAATAATGAAAAAAGAATGTTACGTCTTTGATTTTGCTCCTAACAGAGCCCTGAGTCAGGTGGCAGACTATAGTCTTAGGTTAAATACAGGGGAAAGTAATCCTGAGAAGAAAGTGGAGGACTTTATTCGCTTTTTACCTATCCTTGCTTATGATGGAAGCTCCATGAAAGAGATTGATGCGAGAGGAGTCTTAGATATTTCTATGAGTGGCACCACAGCTACATTACTGGCTAGACGTTGGGAGAGTGCATTACTCGTAAATGTGGATAATGAAACACTGTCACGCTTGATGTCCAACACTGAGGCTATGAATGCGTTAATGAATATTGAGGGATTTAGGGCATTAAATCAGGATCTTGAGACTATTATCAATAAATCCGATGCAGTAAAAAAAGTTAAAAAGGAAAAAGGAGAGTTAACCCCAAAAGAAAAAAAAGAATTAACTGCTGAGGAAAAAGAATATAAAAGTAAGCGAAAAATGATTCAAGAAAAGCTAATTAAGTTTGCTACGAGAATCCCCATTTTTATGTACCTCACGGATTATAGAGAAAAGAGCCTTATTGATGTTATTACACAATTAGAGCCTGGCTTATTTAAAAAGGTTACCGGATTAGAGCAAAAAGATTTTGAATTACTTATAAGCCTAAATGTTTTTAATTACTCATTGATGAACGATGCCGTGTATAAATTTAAACGATATGAGGATGCAAGTTTAGAATATACAGGGATTAATAAACATGAAGGCGATGATGTTGGTTTATTCAATACAACTATTTCAAGTCAAGAATATACTGAAATGACCGACCAATAGGGGTGCCCCGGGGTGCGAAGCAACCCGTTATTAAATGAACTTCACCTTAAAAATATCTCACAGAAATTTTCAATCTATACTTTAAAATTATGCTGTATAAAAAATAGGCAATCAAACTATTGCAAGGGTAATATAGGGGGTAAATTCAGGGGTAATATAGGGGGCAATATAAGAAACCTATAAATATTATAATTTATTGATTTTATTGTTTAAAAATGACCACTAATATCAAAAAAGAACTTTTAGATTCTTATACTGAGGCAAATTATCATGTATATGCACACCCATCTTTTATTTTAAAAATTGATATATCAAGTAAAGAGCTAAGAAAATTGTTAATAGAGTTAAATGTAAAATTTGCTGCATTTATCACTGCATTTAATCCATATAGCCAGGAATTACCTCTTAAAGAGAATAGATTGAGAAATAAAAAACTCGAAGGAAAAATTAAATCGTTAGACCTTTATTATATTAAAGGCGATGGAAGATGTGGAGATAGTGATGAAGTAGGTGAGGAAAGTTTCTTAGTATTTGGCCTGAGTAAAATACAAGCTATTAATCTAGGAAAGGAATCACAACAAAATGCTATCGTGGTGTGCGGTACAAATGCAACACCATCTCTACTTTTATTAAAATAATGATAATTTGGTTTAAGCTTGCTTTGCAAATTAGTAAAGAACTCTAACAATCAATTAAACCCTTAGAATTAATAGTAAAACTTATGGAGAATTATGCCTCTAAAAACTTTTTTTCAAAGACTCAATGATTGGAAAGAATCGGAACTAAAATCTTTTTTTTGATTCTATTCATTTATATTTATTATATTAAGTAGTAAAATTCATTTATGAAAACAACTATTCTTTTTACCTTTATATTATTTAGTTCGATATCAGCTGCTTGGAGCTTAGACTCAGAAGAGACCTTGTCCAACATAAATATACAAGAAATTATTTCCCCTACTCCTGAGCATGTAAAAAAAATGCTTAAACAATTAGAAAATTGGGAGTCTTATCGACCAACTTCAGTTATAGATTTACACAGGAACCCTTTTCAGCCTAAAAGATATAAGTTTTTTAGTGAAGAAGATTAATATCTTTTCTTTTGTAATCCTTTGATTTAACCGCATAAGTACTTAAATTGTTGTAAAAAAGCAACATGTATCCTTAATTTGTGTATTTTCTCTTGTAATGAGAATGATTCTCATTTAGAATTGTGAATGATTATCATTTACAACAAAAAAGGAAATATATGAAGATCAATAAGAAATTAATCACTTCAGCAGCAATGGTTGCTTTTGCAGGTTCTGCTTTGGCAGCACCTACTAATGAAGAAATCATGCAAATGATGCAGGAGTTAAAACAAGAAATAGCAGATTTGAAGAAGGAAAACACTGAGCTTAAAGGGGACGTAGAAGATGTTTATGTTGCGACCGAGGAAGCAGTCAAAGCTCAAGTGAAATTGACCAATAAATATTCTTGGGGTGGTTATGGTGAATTACATCACAATCGCTTAGAGGATCAAATTGGTTCGTCAGATACAGATAAAATGGATTTTCATAGATTCGTATTATTCTACAACTATGAATATTCAGACAAATTACGATTTGTTTCTGAGCTTGAATTAGAGCATTCATTAGCAGGTGATGGTAAGCCTGGTGAGGTTGAGCTAGAACAAGCTTATGTAGAATATGATTTAACTGACAAAAGCTCAGCTACTGTTGGTTTGTTCTTGATTCCAATAGGTTTATTAAATGAAACACATGAACCGGATACATTCTATGGCGTTGAAAGAAATGACGTAGAAAAAAATATCATCCCAACCACATGGTGGGCTGGGGGTGTAATGGCTAGAACAGAATTAGCAGATGGCTTGACTCTAAAAGTAGCTGCTCATGAGCCATTAGAAGCTACTTCAAGCTTTAAGATACGTGATGGTCGTCAGAAAACTGCAAATGCAATTGCTGAGGATTATGCTTACACTGCGAACCTAAAATACACTGCAATTCCTGGTGTGACTTTAGGTGGAACCATTAACTATCAAGCAGATTTCGCTCAACAGACTGGTTTAGCTGTGGAAGAACTGACCTTAATTGAGGGGCACGCTGATATTCGCAAAGGACCGTTTGGTTTGAGAATGCTTTATGCTGATATCGATGTTACCGGGGCTGGACCTGAAGCGAATGGCCGAGATAGTCAAAAAGGTGGATATATTGAACCATCCTATAGATTCGCCGATAGTTTTGGAGTATTTGCTCGATACGCAACATGGGATAATGAAGATGGTAATAGTAGCGATACTACATACCACCAAACCAATGTTGGGTTTAACTATTGGATTGATCCACGTGTGGTATTAAAGTTTGATTACCAGGATCAGAATAATGGTAGTGCAATCACCAAAGAGTTAGACGGTGTGAACGTTGGGTTTGGTTATTCTTTCTAAAAGATAACTATATATCCAGCTATTATAATTACAGAGGAAATTTACTCTCCTATCTTTCCTCTTGTAATTATTTATATTTATGAAACTTTAAGGAAAGGGCATGTTTTTTTGGATAAATTTTGATGTGGAGGATGAGATAGTGACGAATATGGACAAAGATTATTTAATTTGGCTTTTAAGCGAAATGCAAAAAAAAGATAATCCTTGGAATGATGAGCTAAAATTTGCGGTTCAATTGATAGAACGCAAAAATATCAAAAATTAATTATACAAATAATCGAAATAAATAAAACTTTTTTATAATTAATGTCTCAATAAATTGTTTGCGGTGAGAATGGTTCTCATTTACAATTTCAAGTATTAAATATAAGGCTTCCTATAGGCAATGATTTCATTTACCAACAAATTTACAATGTCATGTGTATTAGCGATGGCATTTCTTATGTTTATGCATCCTGCAAATGCAAAGGGCGTATATCAGACGGAGGAAGATTTTTTGCTGGAGGTATTTAGTGGAAAGGTTCCTGATCAAAAAAGATTAATTTTAAAATCAAAATTAAGAGAACCGATAGAGAAAATTCTAAAACATCCCTACACCGGTATGAGAATTAAGTATTGGCAAAATAACAATCAAACAGCATGGATTTTAGAGGAAATAGGCAAAGAATATCCAATTACCTTTGGTATGGTTGTTAGTAATGGAAAAATTGCCAAGGCAAAAGTATTAATATTTAGAGAGATAAGAGGTTGGGAGGTAAAATACCCAGCTTTTACAAGGCAGTTTGTTGGGGCGACTTTTGATGGTGAAAAACTTGATAGAGGTATTGATGGAGTATCAGGAGCCACTTTGTCGGTATGGGCAATGACAAAGATTGCTAAAATTGCATTAGTCTTGGATGCGTATGTAAATAAATCCTAATGAAAATAAAACTGAAAAAGATAGTAGATCTTCATCGGTATATTGGCTTAGGTATTTGTATATTTCTTGTACATCTTGCAGTAACTGGAATATTTCTTAATCACTCTATTGGTTTGCGACTTGATAAAACTTTTATAACTTGGCCATGGTTGTTGAATCAATATAATCTCTCGGTACCCGAACCAGAAAATATTTTTACAATCGGTAAGAATAATTTTTTCACCATTGATGGTGAGGTTTTTTTTAACGATAAGCCAATTTTTTTGGCTGAAGAAGATTTGCTTGGTGCCAGCCAAAATCAAGATACTTTTATTCTAGCGAGTAGTTCAATCATTACTGTGATCAGTAAAGAGGGTTATATAATAAATAAAGAAAATGCCCTTCCTTTTACTATTAAAAATATTGGTATTAATGAGGATGAGATGGTTATTAATGATAGTGAAGATAAGATCTGGAGTTCAGAATCGATAAATGGTGTTTGGAAATTAATAGAAAATATGAACGTTCAATGGAGTAAGGAGGGTTCTATAACCCCCATAAATCAAGAGAAGATAAGAAAATATTTTGTGGGAGATGGTGTTAGTCTCGAGCAAGTTATTTTAGATTTCCACAGCGGTGCAATTTTTCAAAAAACAGGGAAGTTATTTTTTGATATTATCTCAATACTACTGATTATTTTATCTTTTACAGGGATATGGCTATGGACCATAAAAAGAAAATATTAAGTTAAGTTGCCTTCCACAAATACCATGCTGCAATTGATCTAAAAGGGCTCCATAATTCTGCAACTTTAGCTAAATCTTTGGGGGATATATTCTCCTCCAAAGACTTTAATGTGCGGTATCGATTTCTTAAGGCTAAATCTGAACTTGGCATTACATCTATTCGACCTAAATGAAAAATTAAAAACATTTCTGCGGTCCATTTACCAATACCCTTTATAGCAGTGAGTTTTTCAATAATATTTTCATTTTTCATATCAAGTAAATTTACATAAGATGGAATTAACTGATTTTTTTCATACCAAGCAATATCCAAAATGCTTAGGCATTTATTTTTTGATAGCCCACATTCCTTTAATTGATACTTTTTCTCAAAAATATTGTTAGCTGTTGGAAAGGAACCATTGAAAAGTTTGAGAAATTTTCCCAGTATGGTATTCGCTGCCTTTGGATGTAATTGTTGATATATTACTGATTTAACCAGTGCTTGATAGGGAGGTAAGTTTTGATCTGCCTTAAGAGTGCAAGCACCTATCTGTGAGATTAAATTATTCCAATCATCATCTAACAATGATAAAAAGGTTGCCCCTTCTTGGCAAAGCTCTTCACTACCAATTAATATGCTTTCCTGCATAATCAATAAAACGTCCAGAATTCTTAATATTAAGAGCATCAATTACTTCTATCATGCCAGAGACACTTTGCTCATCATTAATTAAAGCATTCATACCTCCCATATCAGTTTGTACCCAGCCTGGATGGAGCGTTAGCGTTGCAATATCATAGGATCTGAGATCGTTCTCTAAGCTTCGCATTACCATATTAAGTGCTGATTTGCTTGAACGATATATATAAGAACCACCGCTAGTATTATCGTCAATACTTCCCATTTTGCTAGTAATAGAGACGACTTTCTTTAAGACCCCCATTTTAATATTTGGTAATAACGCTTGGATTACTTCATATGGGGCAATACTGTTAATGGCAAAGCTCTCTAACCAAGCCTGTCTATTTGCAGAACCAAGTGAGCTCGATCTCCATATACCAGCATTATTAATTAAGATATCAATAGGGACATCTTTTATTTTGTGCGATAGATCTTCAATTTCCTCATTTATGCCAACATCTAATGGATATATTGTGATTAAGTCACTCTGCTCAGCAAGTTTTAAAAGACGGTCAGCATTTTGTGGGGCTCTACATGTTGCCAAAACATTGAATTTTTTTTGAGCATATAGCTCAGTAAATTTGAGACCTAATCCACGGTTGGCTCCAGTTACTAATACTGTTGGTTGAGTCATATTGTTATTTAAGTTTTTTTTATTTGAGTTAACATTTAGTCTATACTAAAAAATATTAGGCTATCAAGAGTGTTTATGAGAAATATTTATTTTATTTTATTTTTTATTTTTCCTTCAGCAGTATTTGCTCAAGAATTTGGCCAATACTGCACAACAAGTTTAGCTGAGGGAAATTTTAATAAGACCAATTGTAGTATTAAGTCAGAATTTGATGGGAAAGAATATTGTTTTGGGAATAAAGCCTCTCAAGCAATTTTTGTGGATGACCCAAAGGAAGTTTTAAAGCTAGCTAATAATTTTTTCAGTAAAAGCACATCCTCTGATAGGAAAAAAATTAACCAAGACGATGCAATGATTGCTCTAGATGATCCTGATTGTGATTTTTCAAATATGGATGCTGGATACCTTAACTTTAAAGGAAAAGACTTAACCCACTGTATTATGGTAAATACTAGTTTTTTTGGGGCTGACCTACGTGGAGCGAATTTATCAGGGGCAAATCTTCAAAGGGCATATTTAAATCTTGCAAGGTTAGAGGACGCTAAATTTAATGGAGCTAATTTGGCTGGCGCCACTATATTTCAACCCATATTTGGTAATACCTCTTTTAGGTCCGCTAACCTCGCTAATGCGAGAGTCATTGGGACATTAGGTAAGGTAGATATGTCTTCAGCCATTATAACTGAAGGTCGATTTGGTTTGGATGTGGGTAATCAGCCGATGGGTCAAATGAAATTTGATTCTTCTGGAGGTAATTTTGCGAAGTCAAACTTTCAAGGTGCTGATTTAAATATTGCTAGCTTTATATTTGGTAATTTACGAGAAGCCAACCTAAGTAATACCAATCTTTATCGCGCAGAATTGATTCAAGCTGACCTAACAGGAGCTGATTTAACTGGAGCTGACTTAACAGACGCTGATGTGGATGGAGCAGACTTTAAAGATGTGATAGGTTTGGATACGGTAAAGGGATTTAAAACAGTTAAAGGAAAGTGTAAAAATTGCGGAATGTAATTTTTAGACAAAAAAATAACGCCTGATCAGACGTTATTTTTATATCAAGTATTCTTTAGTTTACTGATGATTTAAGTGCAGCACCAGCTTTAAAGGAAGGAACATTTCTTGCAGGTATTTTTAATTCAGCACCTGTTTGTGGGTTTCTACCTGTTCGAGCCGCTCTTGAAGATACTTTAAAAGTACCAAAACCAATCAATGTAACAGTGTCACCTTTTTTAAGAGCACCAGTTACCGCATCAACTGTTGCATCAATTGCGCGACCAGCTTCTGCTTTTGTGGAGCCAGTTGCACTTGCTACTGCTTCTATAAGTTCACCTTTATTCATGTAATCCTCCAAAGTATATATATATTGATATTTTTACTACAACCCACGCCAATAGTGCATGTGGTGCTAGGTAAGATTTACTTTGCCCATTTTATTAAAAATTGTCAACAAAAAATTGTGATTTATTAACTTAGAGTGCTAATTAAAATTATTGTATTAAATTTGGATGATAATTTTGATTAATGTTACAATAATCAAATGAGAAAAATAAAACATGGTGGTTATAGATTAGGAGCAGGACGAAAAGTTGGTACTGGCAAATATGGTGAGTCAACAAAAGTTATAAGAGTACCGGTAAGCAAAGTCACAGATATTAAGCATTATATTCTTCGACAGCAATCACAGAATATCGATACTATGTTTAACGTAAAAATTTCAGATACACAACAATTACCTTTTTTTGCGCACAAGGTTCCAGCTGGTTTTCCTTCTCCTGCAGATGATCATGTAGAAAAAAGATTGGATTTAAATGAATATTTAATTAATCAAAAAGAAGCTACTTTTTTTATTGCTATTAGAGGTGATTCAATGATTGATGCTAGCATTCATGATGGTGATATTGTGATTGTTGATCGTTCAAAACAAGCACGAATTGGTGATATTGTATTAGCTTCAATTGATGGGGAATTTACCGTTAAAACATTGGCAAAATATTTGTCAAAGCCAAGATTAGTTCCAGCAAATAAAAATTATCAATATATTGATATTACGGAGAATATGGAATTTGAAATTTGGGGAGTTATCACCGGAGCAGTTAGAAAGTTTAAATAAGAATGATAGCTTTGGTAGATGTTAATAATTTTTATGTAAGTTGTGAAAGGCTTTTTAATCCTTATTTACATGATAGGCCTGTGGTTGTATTGAGCAATAACGATGGTTGTATTATTTCTCGTAGTCAAGAAGCAAAAGACTTAGGTATTAAGATGGGTCAACCGTTATTTCAGGCTATTACTATTATTAAGAAATATAATGTACAAGTGCTGTCTTCTAATTATGCTCTTTATGCTGATATTAGTAGTCGCGTGATGACTTTATTGTCAGAATTTACTGACATTCAAGAAGTATATTCAATAGATGAATGTTTTCTAAATATGAATGGATATCACGATTTACCTCATATCGCACAGAAAATCAGGAAAAAACTATGGCGATATCTTCGTATGCCCGCTTGTGTAGGCATAGGACCAACAAAAGTTTTAGCTAAGCTTGCTAATAGATGTGCAAAAAAAGATCCTTATTGGCAAGGGAGTTTTATCACAACGAATATTGCTGAAGATAAAATGAATTGTATTATGAATTCTTTAGTAGTTGATCAGTTGTGGGGTATTGGTAAGTCGCTATCATTAAAGTTACAGGCTGAAGATATCTATTCTGCGTTAGATTTAAAAAAAGCTAATCCGATATTTATGCGAAAAAAATTTAGTATCAATATGGAAAGAATTGTTTATGAACTGAATGGAATCTCCTGTTTTATGATAGAAAGTTTTGATACGAAAAAAAAAGAAATTAGATGTTCTAGAAGTTTTGGTAAAAAAGTAACTCAGTATAGTGACTTAGTTGAGGCTATAACAACCTTTGTTAGCCGTGCTTCGTTTAAAGCAAGAAGTCAAAATACTATAAGCGGTATGATAATTATTTTTGTAACAACAAATCCTTTTGATAAAAGAGTGAGAGGATATAGGGCTAATATTGCTATACCGCTTGAACCCCCCACCAACCATACAACAATTATTATTAAAGCAGCGCTGAGAGGATTAAATAAAATTTATAAGGAAAACATTAGCTATACAAAATGTGGTGTTATTTTGAGCGGCCTAACGGAAACTGAAAAATTACAAGAGAATCTTACGTTCTTAAGAAATAAGGAGGCTGGAATGTTGGTTGAGACAATGGATAGCATAAATAATAAATTTGATAAATATAGCTTACGTTTAGGCACACAACCACTCAAACCTACTTGGGGAATGAGGCAATTAAATAAAAGCCAGTCGTATACGACTTCTTGGGATGATTTGTTACACGTTAATTAATCTAAATTATTTATTTTTCCAGGGTGAAGCTTAATAAAAAAATCATCATTTTGTAATTGTACTTTCCATCCTTCAAAATAGAGCTCACTAACCGATGGATTCAACTGAAGTTTAAAAGGCGCCGTACCTTTATGTGTCATCCTTTCTCCCTTAGCAAGGTTATAGGTCTTCAATATATTATTTGAATCTATGGTACAAAAGGTTTGGGCTTCATCAGATATTATGAAAAAATACGTAGCAGGTTTTTCAGGCTTTTTAGTAGAAAAATTTGTCAAATCAGTTGCGGTATCAATAGTGCAGATAAAATCAAGCGCTACATTGTCAGGAGCAGATGAATCATAATTAATTTGGGCCACTTCGGGTGGTGTATCGTTTTCATTTATTTCGATAGGCAACGCATTTTCATCAGCTTCTATAGGTATGGGATCTGAGATATTGTCAATTGAATCATTTAAAGTTAGATAATCAACTTCTTCTTCTGGTAAATTAAAAACAAAAATATTTGCGAAAAGAAATAGCACTAAAGCAAGAGGTAAAATAAACGAATATTTTTTTATTTCTATATTTTTGACATCATTTAAAATATTATCCTCATTATTTGTATTATTGTTGACAGGGATAACTTTGTCGATAGAAACAACCAATACTTTTGCATAGCGTTTAATTGATAATTGCCTAAAATGGTCATTAGTAAAACCAGTAGCTAAATTTTCTTCAATAGATTTAATTTGATGTTCATTTAGGGTAAGTTTTAGAGCAACATCAATTCTTGAAAGTTTTTGTTTCTTCCTCTCTCTTAGGAGTACTTTTCCGTTGTATTTTAAGGATTCCTTAGCTTTCATAATCTAAATAAACCTAAAAGCAATGATTGCAACAATAGTGGGTGGAATTGCACCCATAAGCAAACCAAGAGGAGCTATAGCTTGTTCGGGAAAATGTTTTTTTAAGATAGAAATACCTGCAGGATTTGGAGCATTTGCAATCACAGTTAGACCACCACCAGTAACTGCTCCAGCAACCAGCGCAATTTTAAATTCATCGGATAACCCTTCAACTAATGACCCAAGGTATGTAAGAGCTGCATTATCGGTAATAGCAGTTAATGTCGTAGCACCAAAGAAAACGACATCTGAGCTCATGGACATTAAGGTAGGTTCTAACCACCATCGTTGAACTCCGCCAAGAACAACGAGACCAGCTAAAAAGAATGCTACCAGCAAAGACTCTTTGAGTATAAGTTCATTTTGAAATTTTTTATAAGCAGTAGTAAATCCCAGGAAGAATAAAAACAACGCCATGAAAACAGCTGGGTGATGAGCAAATACAACTACCCCAATAAGAAAGATCATATGAACGGAAGTAATCGGTATAGGCATTTTTAGCGTATTATTTTTTTCCTTAAGTTTAATGAGCTTTAACTCATCTTTGAAGAACCATACTATTGCTAATGTATTTACTAAAACAGCTATAGCTGCTCGCCAACCAAAATTAGTTAACATAAAATGTATATCCCAATTCCATGTATTACTTACCATTAGAACAGGGGGTGCTGCAAAAGGAGTTAACGTTCCACCAATAGAAATGTTTACAAACAATACTCCGAGGGTCGCATACTTAAAACGTAAACTCATTTCTTTACCAAAATAATTTACTCCAATAAGCATTGCAGCTAAAGTCATTGCTGCAGGTTCCGTAATAAAAGAACCCAGCAATGGGACCAAGCTCAGTAATAAAAAATAAATAGCTATTTCTGTTTTAATAGGAACTAAGCGTGCTGTAGCTAAGACGATATTCTCAGCAAATTGAAGTATGGGTTTAGAAGCTGCAATAACCATAATCACAAATACGAACATGGGTTCGGTATAATTTCTAGTATCCACATATTGAATTGCTTTTTCCGAACCATCAATACCAAACATAAACAATATCAGCACCATTGCCCAGAAACCAAATACTACCTCTACCTCACCTAAAAGATGAAGAATGCCCGAATGCTTGGGATGAATATGAGCCAGATGCAGAAAGTATTTTGTAGAAAAGGTATGGATAATTGCAATAGCAAATAATGATGCGCCTATAATATTAAGAAGTGTAGGATTCATATATTTTATAAAGTTGTTATGTGTAAATGAAAGCGATATTCTAGCATTGCATTGCATATGCGGATTATATAAATGTGATGATTTTGTTAAAATTACAATCGAAGTAAATTGAACAGCATTAATTCAAAATTAAAACAAAAAAGGAATTCATGAAGCAGCTTACGCAACAACAAATCAATCAATTAATGATGATGCATCAAAAAGGCCAATACAAGCAGGCTATAGATGAGGCGAATAATCTGATTAAACATTTTCCAAATGAGTTAATGTTATTTAATATTTTGGGAGTATGTTTAGAACAAGAGGGAGAATTTGAAAAAGCTGCTAATGCATACAGGCAGGCAATTAAAATAAATCCTTCCATTCCCGAACTTCAATTTAATTTAGGTGCGATGTTATTTGCATTAAATGAAAGTGAAAAAGCTATCCCCTTTTATAAAGAATCTATTCGGCTAAATCCAAATTTTACTGAGGCGTATTTTAACTTAGGAATATTGTTTCAAAGTCAGTCCAAATTTAGTGATGCTATCTCAAATTATGATAAAGCTCTCAATATTCAGCCTGGTTTCTATGAGGCTATAGCTAATATTGGTTCTATCAAGCAACTACAGGGTGATTTAGACATGGCTATTGAACTTTTCAAAAAATCTTTGCATATAAAAGAAGATGCAAAAGGGCATTATAATCTTGCTGGTGCTTATCGAAATCAAGGTAATTTGATTTCAGCAATTGAACACTATAGAAAAGCGTTGCAGTTGGGCGCCAACGAGGCTGAATTTTATTCAGATCTTGGCGATGCGTTATGGCATGATGGCCAAATTAAAGAAGCCAAAGAATTTTTAAACATGGCTGTAAAAGTTGACCCCAAACACCCTCGTGCAAATTATCAATTAGCAGTTTTTTTATACGACAATAAACAGTTTAAAGATGCGATTAAGTATTTTAATGAATCCCAATTTGAGGATTGGCAAGAACGTACATTATATTGTCATTATAAATTGAAAGATTTTGAAATTTTCAAAGAAAAATTAATCCCCTTAACCAAGACTAAAAATAATTCACCTTTCCTAGCAACCTTATCTACCCATTATGCACAAAATTTTAAGCAATTAGATACATACCAATTTTGCCCCTCTCCTTTAGATTATGTTTGCCATAAGAAAATACCTGAATTAAAAGCAGATAATTTTAGTTTAGTAAGAGATTTACTTCATGATATTAATCAAGCAGATATTGGATTGAGAAAGCAAAGTAGGCTGACAGCAGGCATACAGTCCTCTGGTAACTTGTTTAAAAGAAAAGAGAAATCATTTAAAGCATTAAAAAATGCTTTGGTAAGTATTTTGGAAAATTATTATTTGGATATGAAACATAACCAATGTGAGTTTATTCGTTCATTCCCAAAAAAAATAGAATTCAGTAGTTCATGGTTCGTAAAAATGCAGAATGGGGGTCACTTGAATTCTCATATTCATGAGGATGGATGGATCAGTGGTGCTGTTTATCTTTCAATACCCTCCCAAAAGCAATTATCTAACGAGGGGGCTATTGAGTTAAGTACAGATGGTGATGAATACCCAAGACTGCATAAAGAGTTTCCTAAAAAGACAATTTTGCCTGAAGTTGGTGATGTAATATTTTTTCCATCTTCAGTATTCCACAGAACCATCCCTTTCAAATCAAATGAGGAACGTATTTGTATCGCATTTGATTTAAAACCAGAAGAATATTAGACAGCATGAAGTTTTTTAGCCATTCTTTGTAAAAATTCCATGGCGATATGGTTATCCTCTTTGAGGAGTTGTCGCATTTCTTTTTTGGGTATGACAATAATCCGTGCCCAATCTGAAATTACAAAGGTAGAGGCTGCACGCGGAACTTTATTTATCAAAGATTGCTCTCCAAAGTATTGACCAGCAGTTATTGTTTCAACTACCTTTCCATTTTTAACAACACCAATCTCACCCTCAATAACAAAAAATAATTTTTGATCATTTTCACCATCAGTAAATATAATTGTGTCTTTCTTGAGATGTTGGCCAAAATATTCCATAAGCTTTTTATGAATAGGATGACGATGAATATTTTTGATAGTAAATAATGTTTTGATAAGTAAGATTTCCTTTTTATGGAATGCGGCAATTACTTCAGCACCAATTAATAATGCGGCGGTGTTTAAATAAAGCCAAATGAGAGATATAAATAAACCTCTCATTCCACCAAAAAAGATTCCATAATATTCACTAATATAGTTAAAAGAACCAAATGTATTGCTTAATATAAACCAAGAAAAACTTGTTACAAGACCTCCATAGAATATATGAATAAAACGAATTTTAAGGGGAATAAATATTTTAAAGAAAAGGGATACTACGATTACTAATAACGAAAAAGACAATATGGATGTAAGCAAAGTTTTTTCAATAATTGGTACATAATTTATGAAAAAATTACTTGCCTGGATAAGATATATATTAAGAGAGGTATAGATAAACAAAAGAACCATTATGAAAGTTACTGAAATAATATCCATAATCTTTTCTTTAAGAAAAGCATTTCTTTTTTTGAAGCTAAATATGTTATTAAAACTTGATCGCAAGCCAGACGTGAGTGGTGTTGAACCCAAAAATAAAATAGTAATCCAAACAAAACCCCAAGATGCTTTTCTTGAGGATACCTTTCCAACCTCATCCATTACTCGGTCACTCATTTCAGGCAATAATAAAGCAGTAATATTTTGAAGTTTTTCTAACGATAGCAGAGAACTACTTAGCCACTGACTAAAGAAAAATAAAATAAGAAGAATAAGGGGTATAAATGCAAATAAGGCAAAAAAGGAAATGGAAGCATTTACTGCTAGGAAGTTTCGACGCTTAAAGCTTGATAATATTTCTTGGAGTATGAAATAGTTTTCGTTTTGTTGATGTATAAAACTTTTTGTAACAAGCCTCATATAGCTTTATAAAGACTTAAATTTTTCTGTTGCCTTAATCAAACTATCTAATGTACCTTCTTCCGATGCTGAATGCCCTGCATTGGGAACCATAATAACTTCTGCCTGAGGCATTTTTTGCGCAACTTCAAAAGCAGTTTTTGGTGGGCAAACCATATCGTATCTTCCTTGAACAATAACCACAGGTTTATTTTTTAAGATTGTAATTTTCTTGAGGATATCTTCACCATCAATAAAACAATTATTTTTAATATAATGAAGCTGCACTTTTGCTCTTGCTAATTCAAAATCAAAGTCTATATCATTATTATTTTCGTTTGCCTCACTTGGCATCATTTTTAGAATACTTCCCTCAAAGGTATTCCATGCAACTGCTGCCTTTTTCGCTTGTTCTAAATTTTTGGAAAAAACAAGGTCAACATAGCTTGATACTAAATTTAATTTATTGATGTGAGGTTTATGATTTAAAAGAACCGCATGTAGCTCTGGAAAAAATTGATCTACTTCGTTCAAGAACCAATCAAGCTCTTGCTTTCTACTTAAAAAAACTCCGCGTAAAATGAGCCCTTTGGTGTATTCTTGAAATTTTATAGCATAAGCAAGCGCCAAAGAACTGCCCCAAGAACCTCCGAATAAAATCCATTCCTTAATATCGAGTTCTTTTCGAATAGTTTCCATGTCCTGGATAAGATCATTAGTGGTGTTGTTTAAGGTTTCACCTAAGGGCGTACTTTTTCCACATCCTCTTTGATCAAATAAAATGATACGGTAATGTTCGGGGTCAAAAAAGCGTCTTTGTTTAGGACCAGTTCCTCCTCCTGGACCACCATGAAGAAAAATGATTGCCTGACCGTTGGGGTTCCCAGATTGTTCGACATATATATTATGTCCATTGCCAGTCTTAATAAATGAGTGGTGAAAGGGTTCTATTTCAGGAAATAATGTTTTGGTTAAGGCTGATTCCATAAGCTTCAGATCTCTCTTTTAATTAATATTTAACATAAGGTTTATTGTAAAGCAAAAAATTACCTAATTCTTGATAAGTAAAATAAATCAATAAATGTAACTAAATTGTTACGAAAGTGTTGCAATTAAATTTCTAGAGGTATAAAGTGCATATCAAGTACAGAAACTTTGTACTACGAGCATACATTCCATTTTGCTTTATTAATTCCTAAAGATGTAAGTCTTAAAGAATATATAAAGGGGACTGTTTGCTTTTTATAAACCCTTAGTTAAAACTATGGAGATTTTTATGCAATTAAATAAAATCAAATTAGCTCTTGGTTTTGCTGCTGCTGCTACTATGGCTATGCCAATGGTTGCTTCAGCTGCTGCTGATCAAGAAAAAGCTATGAAAAATGCTAACAACTGGGCTCACCCACGTGGTCAGCATGATAACCAAGCTTATTCTAAGCTTACACAAATCAACAAAGGTAACGTTAAAAACCTTAAAGCTGCATGGACTTTTGCTACTGGTGTAAACCGTGGTCATGAAGGTTCACCTTTAGTTATTGGTAACATGATGTATGTACATACAGCATTTCCAAATAACGTTTACGCTTTAGACCTTAACAACGATCAAAAAATCGTTTGGTCTTACTTCCCAAAACAAGATCCTAGCGTTCAAGCAGTTCTATGTTGCGATAACGTTAACCGTGGTCTTGGTTTCGGTAACGGTAAAATCTTTTTACAACAAAACGACGGTATGTTAGTTGCGCTTGACGCAAAAACTGGCGCTAAAGTTTGGGATGCTTCAAACACAGATCCTAAAGTTGGTGCTACTAACACTAACGCACCTCACGTTATTAATGACAAAGTGCTTACAGGTTGTTCTGGTGCTGAGTTCGGTGTTCGTTGCTTCATGGCAGCTTATAACATTGAAGACGGTTCACTAGCATGGAAAGCTATGTCAACAGGACCTGATTCAGAAGTTTTAATCGGTGCTGACTTTAACAAAGAAAACCCACTTTACTCAGCTCTATCAGTTTACGAAGATGTAAACGGTGGTAACAAACAAGGTGGTTCTTTCAAAAAAATCCCTACTGACCAACTTCAAGGCGGTGTAGCTGATCTAGGTGTTAAAACTTGGCTCAAACCACAAGCTGTTAAAGATGGTTGGCAGCATGGCGGTGGCTCTGTATGGGGCTGGTGGCCATATGATGCAAAAACAAACTTAGTGTACTACGGTACAGGTAACCCATCAGTTTGGAACCCAGACGTACGTCCAGGTGACAACAAATGGTCTATGACTGTTTTTGCTCGTGATTTAGATACAGGTATGGCTCGTTGGGGTATGCAAATGACACCACACGACGAATGGGACTATGACGGTATTAACGAAGTTATCCTTTTCGACAAAGGTGGTAAAACATACGCTTGGCACCATGACAGAAATGGTTTTGCATACACATGGACAGCTGCAGAAGGTACTCTAATTGCTGCTGAAAAAGTGCATCCATTCGTTAACTGGGCTTCAGACGTTGATCTGAAATCTGGTGTACCAAACAAACTTGCTGAGCACTCTACTCACCAAGATTACAACACTAAAGGTACATGTCCAGCAGCTCTTGGTACTAAAGACCAACAGCCTGCTTCATACTCACCTAAAACTGGCTTAATATACTCACCACTTAACCACGTATGTATGACATACGAACCAGTTGAGTCTAAGTATGTTGCAGGTCAGCCTTGGGTTGGTGCGACACTTACTATGTTTGCTGGTCCTGATGGCGTAATGGGTGGCTTTGCTGCTTATGATCCAATGACTAACAAAAAAGTATGGTACAACAAAGAGAAGTTCTCAGCTTGGGGCGGTTCTTTGAACACAGCTTCAGACTTAGTTTTCTACGGTACTTTAGATCGTTGGTTCAAAGCTCTTGACGCGAAAAGCGGTAAAGAACTTTGGAAATTCCAAGTTGGTTCAGGTGTGATTGGTAATGCATTCACATATGCACACAAAGGTAAACAACACGTTGGTGTCCTATCAGGCATCGGTGGTTGGGCTGGTGTTGCTATGAACCTTGGTCTTACAAATGACACAGACGCACTTGGTGCTGCTGGTGGTTATAAAGAACTAACAAAATACAACGCTGCTCCTGGTGGCGGTGGCTTAACAGTATTTAGCCTATAATCCTTCGGGAATATAGAACTAAACACAGTTTAGTTAGTCTTAGAAACACCCTACTTCGGTAGGGTGTTTTTTTTTGAACAAAATTTAATAGTAAATTGCAACATAAAGTGAATGTTTAATAGGTATGAGATTAGGGATAATCATGAGTTGAAAGTCCCTTAATCGATAGTATAATGACGCAAACTAAATAGAGGAATAAATGATGTTAAATAAAATTATAAGTGTTGCATTAGTTGTCATGATGAGCAGCTTTGCAAATGCCGCAGATTCTATTGATGTAAATCCAGATATGGGTAAACCAGGTCAACCTGCTCGTGTCCCAAAGGACAATGAGTTCAAAGTCTGTGCAGATCAGGATAATTTACCATATTCAAATTCAGCAGGAGAAGGTTTTGAGAACAAGATAGCGGAGGTATTAGCAGCAGACTTAGGTAAAGAATTAAGTTATCAGTACTGGCACGACCGTTTTGGTTTCTTGAGAAATACTCTTAATGCATACCGATGTGATGTCGTTATAGGCACTAATACTACATATGATGCACTAAATACTACTAAACCTTACTATCGTGCAGGGCATGTATGGGTTTATAGAAAAGATAGTGGGTATGATATTAAAAACTGGGATTCCCCTGATTTAAGAAAAGGAACAATTGGAGTTAATGATAAAAGTCCGGTTGCAGTTGCATTAAATGCAAATGGATTGATGTTTAATGCTAAGCCTTATCGCATCCAACGAGATCTTAATACTTCTCCAGGCGCAAAGATTGATGATTTAGTCAATGGAGACATAGATGTGGCTATCGAGTGGGGTCCAATTGGTGGATACTATGCTAAGAAAGCTGATGTGGATCTAGTTGTGGTTCAAATACCTGAGTATGCAAAAGATGAAATGAGATTGACTGGTAAAACATACTGGAATATTTCAGCGGGTGTACGAAAGAAAGACAAAGAACGTCGAGACGTCATTGAAGCTGCGATTGAACGAAATATCGATAAGATCTATGCAATTTTAGATGATTATGGCATTCCATTCCAAAAACCATCTTTTGAAGATAGGTTGGACGGATATAAACGTCATCAGAAATAAAAGTTTTTACATTTTTCTTTTAAAAATTTGTTGTAAATGATGCCATAATTATTAAAAATAAAGTAAAATATGTTTTATTAAGAAATAGTGAAAGTTCTTTTTATTAACCCTTTTAACAGGAACCATTAATATTTTAGACTGTCTCCTAAGGGAGGGAGAGAGAATTAAAATATGCTAGGAGAGAATATGTTATCAAAGAAAGTACTTGTTTCATCCCTGCTCGCAAGTTGCTTAGCTTTTTCAGCAAATGCTGGCGTTAAATTAACTAAAACAACCGATGGTAATGATTTTACTGAAGAGCTTAAAGGACTAGCAAAAGCTTTTGGTGATACCAAGAAAAAAGACAACGTAATGACAGAAGCAGAAAAAGTTTTCCTTGAGACTGGAAAAAATATTTACGTTGGCGACGCTGCTGCTGAAAAGCGGGGCAAAAAAAGGTTTGGTTACTGGTCATGTACCCAGTGTCATGGGCCAACAGCAAAAGGCCAAGTAGGACCTGGATTGGTAGGACCTACATTCCGTTATCCAAAAGATATTACCAACCAAGGTATGTTTGAGACTATTTGGTATGGTACTAACGGTGGTATGGGTGGAAAAGGATACGGTGTTATGGCTCCAGATGATGGAATGACTGTTGATGAACTCCTAAAAACAATTGCCTGGGTTAGAACAAATGGTAGCCAAGGTGTTACAGGAAATGAAGATGAAAATATGAAAAAACTCCTTAAGAACGACTAGTTTTTTTATGAATTAAATAAAACGATTGAGGTATAATGCCTCAGTCGTTTTTTTTTGTACTCTCATTTCTTTAAAATTCACACAATGGTAGAAAATTTACATAAGGTTGTTATTGTCGGTGGTGGCGCTGGAGGCCTTGAGCTTGCTACAAAATTGGGAGATTCTCTTGGTAAGAAGAACAAAGCTCATATCACCCTCATTGATAGTAAAAAAACTCATGTGTGGAAGCCTTTATTACATGAGATTGCCGCAGGAAGCCTTAATGCCGATAAAGATGAGTTAGATTATTTAGCTCAAGCTCATTGGCATCACTTTAATTTTCGATTAGGTAGGATGGATACTATTGATCGTGAAAAAAAAGAGATTTCACTGGAGCCTTATCACGATTCAGAAGGTGCACAAATTATCCCTAGAAGAAATTTTGCATACGATACATTAGTTATTGCCGTGGGAAGTACAATCAATGACTTTGGTATAAAGGGAGCAAAAGAACATGCTATTGCGCTGGATACACCTCAACAGGCTGAACGATTTCATCAAAAATTACACAATGCTATTCTTCGAGCACAAACTCAAGCTGATGCCATACTTCCTGGTCAACTAGAGGTTGTGATTGTGGGTGCTGGAGCAACAGGAGTTGAGCTAGCTGCAGAACTTCATAAAGCAACAAGAGAAATGACAGCATATGGACTGGATAAAATTAATCCAGACAGAGACATATCTATATCCCTTATTGAGGCCAGTGATAGATTATTACCTGCTTTACCTTCAAGGATGAGTCAATCAGTAGAAAAAGAGCTACGAAAATTGAAAGTGAATTTATATATAGGTGAGCGGGTTACCGAAGTATCTAATAAGGGAATAAGAACCCATAAAGGAAGGTATATTAATTCTGCTCTAGTGGTATGGGCCGCAGGAATTAAAGCCCCTAGTTTTTTACGAAACCTTAACTTATCAATAAATACCATTAATCAAATTAAGGTCCTATCAACCCTGCAATCTAAGGACGATCAATCAATTTTCGCTCTAGGGGATTGTGCGGCATGCCCCCAAAAGCCAGGATCAAAAAGCATGGTTCCTCCAAGAGCCCAATCAGCACATCAACAAGCATCTTTATTAATTAAATCTATTAAAAAAATAATATTGCAAAAAGACGCTACTTTACCTACATATACATATAAAGATTATGGCTCTCTTGTAAATCTAGGAACATATTCTACTGTAGGGAACTTAATGGGATCATTAACGGGAGGGAGCATGTTTGTTGAAGGCTTAATAGCACGCTTTATGTATCTTATGTTATATCAAATGCATTTGTGGGCTTTGCACGGACCCACCATGGTTACTTTACGGTTAGTTGCTAAATTTATTACAAGAAGAACCGAGGCACATGTAAAGTTACATTAGCTTTTAGTATTTGCATAATATTGACTTATTATGACCATTGCCAGAAGGACAAATAAACCGAATATAAAAACTATGCCATTGATTGGTAATTGGAGACCTACCATCAAGGTGTAGGTGCCACTTAGGATAAGAATCCCTAGATTTTCACTAAAATTTTGTGCAGCTATTGAGTGCCCGGCTCCCACTAATATATGCCCTCTATATTGCAGCAGTGCATTCATAGGAACAATGAGAATGCCACTCATAACTCCAATGGCGAACAGCACTAAAGCAGCCATTTGCCAAGAGGAAACAAACACCATAGAACATACTAAACATCCCATTATAATTCCTGAAGGAAGAATCTTGATGGAATCTTCCATGCGTACATAACGAGATGAAATAACCGCACCAAAGGCGACGCCAAAGGCAACAACAGCCGTTAATTTTGTTGCTTGGTCTAAGCCATAATTAAATGCAAATGCAGCCCAAGCAATAACTACTAATCTTAATGTAGCTCCAGCACCCCAAAATAATGTAGTAACAGCAAGTGATAATTGTCCTAAAGGATCTTTCCCTAGCTTTACAAATGATTTAAAAAAATCTTTCACAAGGAACCAGGGAGTATTTTTTTTAAGGCTATGATTTATGGGTAGGATTGGTATGTACCTATTAAAGATTGCTGCTAATAGATATAATCCACTAATAATTAATATGGAATAGCTAAGATCCATTTTCTTGCTTGCCAATTCTCCACCAATAACTGCGCCAAGTATGATGGCTGCTACTGTTAATCCTTCCACCCAACCATTAGCTGGAACTAAAGATTCCTTGGGAAGTAATTCTGTGAGAATACCGTATTTTGCAGGGGAATATGCTGCAGCACCAATGCCCACAATTCCATAGGCATACAATGGTTGAAGTCCAAAAAACATTGCAATACATCCAACAAACTTGATTGAGTTGGCTATGAACATGACTTGACCTTTGGGTTTAGCATCTGCAAAAGCTCCAACAAATGGGGCAAGCACGACATATGCAATAACAAAAAACTGCAGCAGAAGCGGTTCATGCCAATTGGGGGCGTTCGTGCTGGCAATGAGGGCAATAGCAGCAAATAATAACGCGTTATCGGCAAGAGCAGATAAGAATTGAGCTGTCAGAAATGGGTAAAAACCCTTACTTTGAATTGGTTTAGAGCGTCTCTGCAGCATAATCGGCAAGCCTCGAACGTTCCCCACGCATAAGTGTTACATGACCATTGTGGTCCCATCCCTTAAAACGATCGACAACGTAAGTTAAACCAGAGCTTCCTTCAGTGAGGTAGGGCGTATCTATCTGCGCAATGTTACCTAAACAAACTACTTTTGTTCCTGGGCCTGCTCGGGTAATCAGTGTTTTCATTTGTTTTGAAGTTAAATTCTGGGCTTCATCAATAATAAGAAATTTATTCAGAAATGTTCTACCACGCATGAAGTTAAGCGATTTTATTTTTATACGTGATCGGATAAGATCTTGCGTAGCTGCTCTCCCCCAATCTCCAGCATCACCATCTGATTTATTTAATACGTCTAGATTATCTTCTAATGCACCCATCCATGGTGTCATTTTTTCCTCCTCAGTGCCTGGAAGGAAACCTATATCCTCTCCAACGGAAACGGTTACTCTAGTCATAATTATTTCACTGTAAATTTTTTTATCAAGCACTTGCTCAAGAGCAGATGCAAGGGTTAATAGTGTTTTACCTGTTCCAGCTTGCCCTAGAAGTGTAACAAAATCTATATCAGGGTCGAGTAAAAGGTTAAGAGCAAAATTTTGTTCTTTATTTCTAGCATTAATTCCCCATACATTAAATTTAGTGAGTGCATAATCTTGGACAATTTGCAGGGTAGCTGTTTGCCCTTCAATTTTTTTGACTATGGCATGAAATGGTTTATCAAACTCATAGAATACAAATTCATTAATGATAAAGTCTTTACAAAGTGGACCAGTAAGCTTGTAGAACATTCGTCCTTCCTCTTGCCATGATTCCATAGATTTGCTGTGGTTTTCCCAAAAATCCTCAGGAAGCTCAGTGATACCAGAATATAATAGTTCTGTGTCATCCATCACTTTATCATTGAAATAATCCTGTACCTCAATTCCCAGAGCACGTCCTTTAATCCTAATATTAATATCTTTAGAAACGAGTATGACTTCTCGCTTGGAATTCTTCTTTTTTAAATCCAATACAATACTAAGGATTTGATTGTCAGCGATACTTCCTTCAAGCATTGGAAGATCATATTCAATAGGGTTTGTTTGTAAGAATAAACTTCCTGAAACATGTGGGTTAGCTGGTGAATTTAAGGAACATCCTTTATTAAGATCTACGATATCAATACCCATAATTTCTTCTAGATACCGACTTGTTTGCCTGGCATTTCTTGCAACCTCAGAAACCCCTTTTTTATTATTATCGAGTTCTTCTAAAGTTATCATAGGGAGATAAACATCATGCTCCTCAAATCTAAATAGACTAGAGGGATCATGAAGGAGTACGTTGGTATCGAGCACAAAAAGCTTGGAGGAAATTTTTTTAGGCATAAATTTTAAATCGTGTATTTATTGATTTTGAAGAAATTCAATTAATTCTTGAACATGGCCATTAACCTTCACACCTCGCCATTCGTTAATTAATTTACCCTCAGTGTTTATTAGAAAGGTACTTCTCTCAATACCCCTTACCTTTTTACCGTACATATTTTTCATTTTTATGACATCAAATAAGTTACATGCAATTTCGTCAGCATCACTCAACAGCTCAAATGGAAAACTATATTTGGCTTTGAATTTTTCATGAGACTTTAACGAGTCCCTGGAAATACCAAAAATTTCAGTATTAAGTTTTTGGAAAATATCATAATTATCTTTAAAATCAATACTCTCATTTGTGCAACCTGGGGTAGAATCTTTTGGATAAAAATAAATAACAAGATTTTTGCCTACATAGCTACTGATAGAAAAAGTAGTGTTGTTTGTTCCTTCTAATGTTAGCTCTGGCACGGGTGAATTTATTTCAATTTTACTCATAAGATTACCAATATAATTAATGAAATTGGATTAATTATACCTAAATTTGTTCATAATTTATGATACAACTCCTTCCATATATTGCACAAATACCATCTCTCCTTTTTCTACTAAACCCTGTTCTGACGAGAGCACTATAAAACAGTTAGCCTCTGACATAGAGCTTA
>CACEEB010000008.1 GCA_902558495.1 uncultured OM43 clade bacterium
TGTTCTACACAAAAATCTAGCATTTTTTTAATATTTTTTGGACTACCAACAGGGGATCCTGATATTGAACGACGTCCACCCATCAGTGAGAATACAGAGGCATCTATTTTTTCAAGAACTGCTCCTACAAAATGTAATCTACCTCTTGGTTTAATAATACTTAAGTATAGATTCCAATCTAACTTTACGTTAACAGTAGATATAATAAAGTCAAAGCTTGAAATATATTTCTGTATTTCATTTTTATCGGTTGAGGAAATAATTTTGTCAGCCCCCATATTAAAAATAGGTTGATCTTTGTCTTTTGAGCTTGTAAATGCAGTTACGTGGCAACCTAATGCTTTATAAAATTTCACTGCAAGATGCCCTAGTCCCCCAATTCCAATGACCCCTACTTTATGATTATGATTAATATTGAATTCAACAATAGGAGTAAATACTGTTATGCCTCCACAAAGAAGTGGTCCTGCATCATTTGCTTTAATTCCATTGGGCAAAGGTATAACACTTACTTCATCTGCAGAAACTTGCTCAGCAAATCCTCCAAATTGGCTATAGACAGTCTTATTAGTTTTGCTACAAAAATTATGATCACCTTTTTCGCAATATTCACATCTATTACAATATCCAGAATGCCAACCAAGACCTACCTTATCTCCAATTGAATGCAGCGAAACCTCTTTTCCAATTTCAATAATTTCACCTATGACTTCATGTCCAGCTACCATTGGATAATTTGATTTACCCCAATCATTATCAATTGCACTTAAATCACTATGACATATACCGCATGTATGAACTTGAATCCTTACCTCTTTTGGATTAAGGGGTTTCGCTTCAAATAAATACTCTTTAAGTGGCCCACCTTTTTTTATCGCAGCGTAAGATTTAATCATTAGCATCCAAGATTTAATTTTATTTAATTACTTTACCACTTAAATAAATATCTTTGGAGCGTACGCTTCCATCTTTGTTATAAGTAATCTCCTCTCCATCCTTTATGCCATTAATAAATTTTACTGAAGATCGTAATTGACCACTTTTATACCATTGTTGCCACAATCCATTTTCTTTACCATTTTCGTACATAACTTCTAGTTTTAATTTACCGTTTTCATGCCATTGTCTCCAAGAACCATTTTCGACACCACTTTCAAAATGACTCTCCATTTTTTTATTTCCAGATTCAAACCAGAAAATTTCTTTACCATGCTTTTTTGAGTTTTTATAGGAAATTTCATATTTTGGATTTCCATTATCAAAAGATTCAGTATAAGTGCCATTTTCAAGGCTACCCGCATTTACAATACCTATGAAGGACAGTGCTAAAAGAATAATTCTAATCATAACTTTTCCTTTATTTATTAACCCTACTGTGACTCAATCTGAGAAACAGAGTTTCAGAAATATTCTTTAATAGTTTCGGTGTATTCAGGAAAATAATTACTTATTACATTGATATCAAACTTTCTTAAAATAGATGTGTTTGGTTCACGATCCAGTAAAAATTCAAAAGAATGTTTAACGATATTTTCAGGGGAAATATTATATTTTGTAAATTGATTTAAAAAGTCTTTACTGGCTGTTACGTGGTGCTCAGTAGTGCTCCCTTGAGTAACAACAACTTTGAAATTATTAGGACTTACTTCTTCAACTAATATATTATGCACCTTATTCGCATTTTCCTTGAAAAGATTCTGTGTATTGGCCAAAACCTTTATTGCCTGCTATGAAGTCACTAGCTTCTTTTGTTTCCAAATTAATGACTAACTTACGGATATTGAGAAAATTTGATTTGCATGTTATTGATTTTGGAGTCCATAAACAATCAATGTTATTTAAGTCTTGTAATGCCCCATCTTTAAATTTAAATGTAACATTTTTCATTTCTTCTTTGGCACCAGAAGATCCGATTAATTCAAATTGACTCAGCCCTTTACAATTAAAATTAACAGTTTCACTACCAAAAGCAAATTGTGAAAAAGCAAGAACGAGGGAAAAAATAAGTTTTTTCATTTAAGATTGAACATTACTCAACGAGTAAGTTCCTCCATACATTTTCTAAATTTTAATGTGCCAACTTCAAAGCCAAGATTTTGACATTTGATTTTCGCAATTGATCCGTTAAGTCTTACGGATGACTTTCCATCAATATTTAATTCATTTGAAAGTTTTCCATTGTAATTACATTTAAATTGCATTACATATTGCATTAAATGATCTTTACCAATATTTTTTACGCTGTCTTGGTTGAATCCACCATACATTTTACAGCTCCTTATCATAAAATCTGTAGGATCTTCCTCACTAAAATGTTCTTGGATAACTATCCCCGTATAATCGTTATGAGGAGCAGGGTACTGAGAGCTTGGACTAAACAAAGATGCACAACCAGACATCAGCATAAAAGGAATTGATATCAAAATATTTTTATTCATCTAGTCCTCTTGGCATTTACTTAGTCATGTACGTATTATTGAATTTTTAATAATAGTATAGACCTATTTTTAGATGAATTAAAATTAGCAGTTGAAGCATTTATTTAAATAAACTTTATAATGGAACCCCTTAGCAACAAACTAATCAAACGGCTTATGAAAAAAAATAATCTACCAACTAAAGATTGTGTTGTTTGCCACAGACCATTTTCTTGGAGAAAAAAATGGAGTTCATGTTGGGAGTCAGTAAAGTATTGCTCTAAACGTTGCCAGAATAAAAGATAATTATGGAATTAAGAAGTATTTATTGGTTTAGAAACGATCTAAGGCTAAGTGACAATCTTTCCCTTAATAAGGCACTTGATAATTCAAAATATATTTTATTTCTTTTTGTAGATGATGAAAGCAATCGTCAACATACCTCATGGGAGTTTATGCGTACAGATACCCATAGAGAAACATTCATTTATCAAGGAATTTCTAGTTTAGATAAAGCGCTTAAGAGTTATGGACACTCACTTCATGTGTTAAAGGGAAATACTGTTGAAATTTTAAATAAGATTGTTAAGGAACATCATATTGATAGTATTTTTTGTGAGGAAATTGTTGCATCAGAAGAAAACGAGCAAATTAAAGTACTTAAGAAATTAAATGTAAATATTAAATCAATTTTTCAATCTTCATTATTTAACGTCAAACAGCTTCCATTTGATATTAAAAATATGCCAGATGTATTTACAAAATTTAGAAAATGTATGGATCTTGAGAAGATTGAACCTAATAATCCCGAACAATTATCAGATAATATAAAAAATATTTTACCTATAAATTTTAACAGTCCAAAAATTACTGTTAAAAAAATTCACAGGCATAAGGGAAGCTCGTTTCCAATCTATATAGATAATTTTATGGGAGGTGAACTTAATGCAATGGAAAATATAAAAAAATATTTTCAAAGTAACTTGCCCCAATCTTATAAAGATACAAGAAATAATTTAATAGGAATAAATTTTTCTACTAAGTTTTCTCCTTGGTTAGCATTGGGCTTTATTTCTCCAAGACAAATATATGCATATTTAAAACATTATGAACTTAAATTTTTGGCAAATGAGAGTACATATTGGATTTTCTTTGAATTATTGTGGAGAGATTTTTTTAGATTCATTTTTATTAAATATGGCGATAAATTTTTTTATAAAAGTGGATTAGGATTAAATCCAGTGAAAATAAATCATAATGCAAAGAACTTAGAGGCGTGGATAAAGGGTAAGACATCAAATTCATTCATTAATGCTGGAATGATTGAATTATACAAAACAGGATTTTTATCGAATAGAATGCGTCAAATTGTAGCAAGTTATCTTGTCAACGAACTATCTTGTGATTGGCGATCAGGTGCTTCATGGTTTGAATCTCAATTAATAGATTACGATGTTTATAGTAATTATGGAAATTGGGCATATATTGCAGGATGTGGAACAGACCCTCGAGGAGGAAGACATTTTAATATTGAAAAACAAAGAAAAATTTATGATCCAGATGGTATCTATCAACAAATATGGAATAAATCATGAAAAAATTACAAATAATTTTAGGAAACCAATTATTTCCAATCACAGAAATCCAAAAACTGGAATCAACTTTTGTTTTTATGGCAGAAGATATGGGGTTATGTTCTAAACCCAGAAATCATAAATTAAAAATATTAAATTTTTTGGTCTCAATGAGGGAGTACAGAGATGAACTTATAAAAAAGAGCTTAAAAGTATTTTATTTTTCTATTGAGGATCCGGAATTTCAGAATCCTTATGAAGATAAACTATTACAGGTTATAAAAAAAGAAAAAATTGATGAAGTACAATTTTTTGAAATAGAAGATAGGCCTTTTGAGAATAGAATTTTTACGTTGCTTCGAAATAAAGGTATTAAATATTCAATAATTCCATCACCAATGTTTTTATGTTCAAGAAAAAATTTCTTGGAATACTCTAAGAAAAATAAAAATTTAAGGATGGCTAGTTTTTATCAAATGATGAGAAAAGAACATGGGATATTAGTCGATAAAGATAATAAACCTATTGGTGAAAAATGGTCATTTGATGCTGATAATAGAAAAAAACTTCCTAAAGATATTTCATTGCCAACAAAACCAAAAAATAACACATCTTCATATTTGCCTGATCTTGAGAGAATCATTAATTCGAAATTCAAAGACCATCCAGGCAGCACAAAAAATCCTTGGGTACCTTTTACAAGGGCACAAGCGTTAGAATTTCTTGATAATTTTCTGGAGCATAAAATAGAAAACTTTGGTAAATATGAGGATGCTATTGATTCAAATAATAATTTTTTATTCCATAGTTTAATGAGCCCCATTTTAAATATTGGATTATTAACTCCTCAGGAAATTATTGAAAAAACATTAAGTTATCATGATAAAAAACCTATTCCAATAAATTCTTTGGAGGGATTTATTAGACAAATTATAGGTTGGAGAGAATTTATTAGGGGAATATACCATGCAAAAGAGAAAAATGAGGTCAAGGGAAATTTTTGGAATCACGATAGACTTTTAACAGCAGATTGGTATGAGGGAACAACAGGTATCACTCCTCTAGATGATGCAATTAAAGATTGTATTAATTATGGATACACCCATCACATTCCCAGACTTATGATAATTGCTAATATGATGAATTTGGCTAGAATTCATCCCGATGAAATTTATAGATGGTTTATGGAAATGTTTGTAGACTCAGCAGATTGGGTGATGGCAGCAAATGTTTATGGTATGGGAACATTTGCTGATGGTGGGTTGTTTGCTACTAAACCCTACTCTTGTGGTTCTAATTATATTTTAAAGATGAGTAATTATAAAAAGAGTGAATGGTGTGAGACTGTAGATGGTTTATATTGGTCTTTCGTATCAGACAATGAATCTTTTTTTAAAAAAAATCCAAGATTATCGATCCTTACTAACGCTCTTGGCAGAATGAATGATGATAGAAAAAAAATTATTTTTAAGAGAGCTGATGATTTTATAACTAATATGACTAAAAATTAGGTTGCTTAATTTATACTTTTTCCCCAGATAAACAGACCCACCCATCTTTATAAGAAGACTTTTGCATTACAAACCATTCACTGTAAATATCCCTGATCTCATTTTCTTGATGTTTTAATATTCCTGATAAAGCAATTTTTCCATTCGGTAAGCAATAACGTGCAAGTGCAGGTGCTAGAACTTTTATAGCACTTGACAGAATATTAGCAATTACTAAGTCTGCCTGAACTATTAGCTTTTCTTGAGAATTTTTAAAAGTTATATCCGTTTGATTGAATTTAGCATTTTGTTCACTAGCAATGATGGCTTGAGGATCTATATCAACTCCTGTAACGGTACTAGCCCCTAATTTCTTTGCACAAATAGCTAAGATACCTGAGCCACAACCATAATCTAATACCACATTATTTTTTTTAATATTTTTAATCATCCATTCTATGCAAAGGTGAGTGGTGGGATGCGAACCAGTACCAAATGCTAAACCTGGATCAAGAGTTAAGTTTATTGCTTCTGGATCAATTACATCATGCCATGTTGGGATGATCCATACTTTATCTAAAATTGAAATAGGATTAAATTGCTCTTGTGTTTTTTTGACCCAATCTTGATCTTGAATTTCACTAAATTTAGGGTCTAATTTTATCTTAAATTTTGTCTCCAACGCTTTAATTGTTTTTTTTGCATCCATTATGGTATTAAATAAGGCATCAATTTGAGTATGTTGCCAGAATTTTTGGTCCCCATTATGTGGTTCTCCAAAAATCATTTCCTCTTTTTTATTATGCAGATTGTGGTCTTGAATAGATGCTGAAATAGCGCTATTTTCTAGGATAAATTCACTGAAGTTATTTGCTTGTTCGGCAGACGTTAAAATTGATACATTGATCCATGACATCTTACGTTTTTTTGTTAAGTTTTTGTTCTAAGTAATGAATAGTAACTCCACCTTCCTTAAAGGCTAGATCTTCCATCAAGTCACGATGAAGTGGAACATTTGTTTTTATACCCTCTATTAATATTTCTGAGAGAGCTATTTGCATTCTTGCAATTGCTTGCTCTCTTGTTGCGCCATAACAAATTAATTTACCAATCATTGAATCATAGTGTGAGGGAACTTTATAGCCTCCAAAGGCATGAGTATCCATGCGTACGCCAGGGCCGCCAGGTAAATGGAAGCGTGATATTGTGCCCGGTGAAGGCATAAAATTATATGGATCCTCTGCATTTACTCTGCACTCAATAGCATGACCGTTGAGCTGGATATGCCTTTGTTTTCGATTTAGCTTTTCTCCATAAGCAATCTTAATTTGTTCTTGCACTAAATCTAACCCTGTAATCATTTCAGTAACAGTATGTTCTACTTGAAGCCGCGTATTCATTTCAATAAAAAAGAATTCACCATTTTCATAAAGAAACTCAAATGTACCAGCACCACGATAACCAATTTTTTTACATGCATCGGCACAACGTTGCCCCATCTTATCCCTTAATCTTGTTGGCACCCCTGGCGCGGGCGCCTCTTCGATAATTTTTTGGTGGCGTCTTTGTAAAGAACAATCCCTATCCCACAAATGTACAGCATTTCCATGCTGATCGGACATTACCTGAAACTCAATATGCCTTGGTTTTTCTAAGAACTTCTCCATATATACGGTGGCATTTCCAAAAGCAGCTTCTGCCTCTGCTTTGGTCATGGCAACAGAATTTAATAGCGCTGCTTCCGTATGAACAACTCGCATCCCTCTTCCACCTCCACCACCTGCTGCTTTTACGATTACAGGATAACCAATTTTTTTTGCAATATCTTTAATGTCATTAGCATTTTCAGATAATGCACCATCTGAACCAGGCACACATGGAACCCCAGCTTTCTTCATAGCAGCTTTTGCACTAACTTTATCTCCCATCAGCCTTATAGTTTCAGCTTTTGGACCAATAAAAGTGAAACCACTCTTTTCAACACGTTCTGCAAAATCTGCATTTTCAGATAAAAAGCCATATCCTGGATGAATTGCCTGTGCGTCGGTGACTTCAGCAGCACTAATAATGGCAGGAATATTTAGGTAACTAAGATTGGAAGGGGGAGGGCCAATACATACTGCCTCATCAGAAAGTTTTACATATTTTGCCTCGGCATCTGCTTGGGAATAAACAGTAACTGTTTTTATTCCCATTTCCCTGCATGCCCTTAACACTCTTAATGCTATTTCACCACGATTGGCAATCAGTATTTTATCAAACATATTTTACTCAACAACGAATAGAGGTTCACCAAATTCTACAGGCTGCCCATTTTCAATTAATATTTTTTTGATTACTCCATCCTTGTCGCTTTCAATCTCGTTAAGGATTTTCATGGCCTCAATAATACATAAGATATCGCCTTTTTTTACGGTTGATCCTATTTCTACAAAAGGCCCTGCATCTGGAGATGACGCTCGATAGAATGTACCTACCATTGGAGAGGTTACATGTTTTTCGGTTGAGGGCGAGGCTGTTGCAGACTTATCACTCTGTTCAGTTGTCGAAGGTTCTGACGTAGATTGAGGAATAACTTGTGGAGCAGCGATTTGAGGAGATTGAATATATTGAGGAGCGATTTGTTGAGCCTCAACTTGACGACTTATTTTAACTTTTTCTTCACCTTCGGTTAATTCTAGCTCCGCAATGCCAGACTCTTCCACTAAATCAATTAATTTTTTTAATTTTCTAAGATCCATACTTACCTCTTTACATTTCTTTATGATTTACAGCATATCTCATGGCTGCAATATACCCCTCTGATCCTAACCCACTAATAACACCTATTGCTAAATCAGAAAAAAAGGATTCCTTTCTAAATGATTCACGAGCAAATACATTAGATAGATGTACCTCAATAAATGATATTTTTATTGCTGATATAGCATCACGAATAGCAACTGAAGTGTGAGTGAAGGCAGCAGGATTTATTATTAAAAAATCAGCCTTAATATTTTGTATAATTTCAACAATTTCTAATTCACTATTGCTTTGAATAATTTCAACATCAAGACTAAGTTTTTTCGCTTCCTCAGTAATTTGTTTGTTGATATCTGCTAAAGAAGCATTACCATAGTGTTTTGGCTCTCTATCACCTAAAAGGTTGAGATTTGGACCATGTATAACAAGGATTTTCTTTGTAGCCATAATTGAATTAAAAATTAAAGAATATTTATTTTAGACGAAAATGGGGGCATTTGTCTACATTTTCATTGATTTTAAGTGATTTTAGGTAATTTTTTTAAATAGAATTATCACTTAGTGCTTGATTTAAATCAGAAATTTTAACTTTACCATAAAATGATTTTTTTATTGATCCGTCGGGTTGAATAATAACGGTAAAAGGCAACACGCCCCTCTCGTTACCTAATTTTTTTGCTAATGTGACTCCTTCTAGCTCATTAGCTATAAAAGACGGGTATTGAATGGGTATTTCATCCTGAAATTTGATGACATCAGCTATTTCATCGATAGCAATTGCAATAAGATTAATATCTTTATTCTTATAAAACTCATTTAGTTCTGGTATTTCTTCTCTACACGGAGCACACCAAGTAGCCCAAAAATTAATAACGAATAATTTATTTTTGTAATTCTGTAAAGTTAATTTTTTCTTTGAAAGATCTTGAAGTTCAATCGCATATAATAAATTAGTTTCAGTCGGAACACCTTTTAGACTAGTTTTATGAAAAAAAAAGCCAGAGCCTAGGGCAATAGTTGCAAGTAAAAACAAAAAAATAATTTTTTTACTGATCATTTTTGTGCACTTCTTCAAGAATATTATAAAATTCCTCAGCATTTTTAAAACCGATAATATCGAATTTTTTTAAATGATTACCATTTTTATCAAAAAACATGATGCCGGGAGGGCCAAATATATTAAATGCTTGCATAAGTTCTTTATGGCCTTTGTTGTTCTCCGTAACATCAGCTTTTAATAAATTGAAGTTTTTTAACATTGAGTAGACCTTTTCATCAGTAAAAGTGTGTTTCTCATATTCTAAACAAGCAACGCACCAGTCAGCATAAAAATCCAATATTTGAGGTTTTTGATTGGATAGCGATAATTGATTATCAAGATCTTTTTTGTCCTCTACATTTATAAATAAAAGCTGTTTTTCATTATCCGTGGATGTATATTGAGTGACAATATTTTTTGTCAACAATACTGCGGATATAATATAGATAAATGAAATCAAGAATGTTACTACTTTATTTTTTTTAGAAATACGTTGATATTGCTTTAGGCTAAAAATAAAAACAAAGGATAATATAGTAAGGAGTGAAATAAAGAAGGTTATTTCCGCCAAGAGTGGTCTTATGATATAAACTGCCATCGCTAATAATACAAACCCCATTATTTTTTTCACAAAATTCATCCAAATGCCAGGTTTAGGAAGAATATAATCTGACGAAAAACCAAGAATTAGTAATGGCACACTCATACCAATTGCCATAAATAATAACGAAACACCACCTAGAACAAAATCACTAGTTTGACCTATATACAATATGGCAGCAGCCAAAGGGGGGGCTACACATGGGCTTAAAATTAACGCTGAAAATAATCCCATAAAAAAGACACTTACCTTATTACCACCCTTAAATCTTGATAGAAAATTAGCAATATAATTATTTGTGTTTATCGGTAATTTAATTGAAATAATTTCAAGCATTATAAGGCCGAATACTAAAAAAAGTATGCCACTAAAATATAAAAAACTTATATTTTGTATGCTGCTAGAGAAAAGCGTCCCAGTTATTCCCGCAACAATACCTAAGGCAGAGTAAGTAACACAAATACCCGTTACATATGAAATAGTTAGGGATTTAGATGATTTTTGATTGGAAGCCATTATGATCCCTGATAAAACTGGAACCATAGGTAGCACACAAGGGGTTATTGAGAGTAACAATCCTGATATTAAGAATCCAAATAAAATTAAAAATATATTATTATTTTTAAAATTTTGTTCGACAAAGTTGTTTTGTATAGCACTAGATCTTTTTCCCTCATCTTGATTTTTATACCCTAAGTAACGAATGGTTGGGGGATAACATAGTCCCTTCTCACTGCAACCTTGAAATTTAAGTTGAATATCATCTTTGTCAAATGACTTACTATTAAATGTTATTAATAGCTTTATGGATTCATAAAAGACTTCCTGCTCACCAAAATATTCATCGTTTTTAGTTTTAGATTTGGGATAAATAATATCGTGACTCAATTTTTCTGGATGAATTATTTCAAACTTTGATTTATAAAGATAATATCCATCGGCAATATCCATATATATTTCTAATTTTTGATTATCTACCTCATCTACCCTAACGATTTTAAAGGCCTCGTCTACAGATAGAAAAGTATTTTTATCATCAACAAATGGATTTCCAGCAAATGAAACTAAAACTGGAAAAATCAGACTTAATAAAAGAAAAAGGAATTTTATATTCTTGGGCATGTTTAATTGATGCATAGCAGTCTATAATATTTGTATGAGTAATTTTATATGGTTAAGTTCTATTCAGCTATAGCTCTCAATATATTATCTTGAAAAACAAACACAGTATTTTATTTTTAATATGAGATTAATTTTTACCTTATTTTTATTTTTATTACCATTTCTTGAAATATGGGGTCTTTTTAAGTTTGGCGCCATGTATGGATGGTGGTTTTTTGGATACATTATTATCATTGCTTTACTTGGGTGGCAGTTAATTCAGGATGAAAAAGCTTTGGTAGTGTCAAAACTAATGAGTATGATGACCCAAGGTGGGAGTCTGGCATCAGTCATTCTTGGAAGCGCAAAGAATTTATTAGCAGGAGCTTTATTTTTATTTCCAGGAGTCATTACTGACATACTTGGTTTTATTTTATTAATTATTCCAATACAAAATTCACCTGATCCGAAATATCAATCCTCACAATCACAACAGGATAAATCTAAAAGTGATGTTATTGAGGGTGAATACCGCAGAGAGGATGATTAATTAGTTTGAAATATAGAGTAACCATTTCATCTTCAAATGTAAGTTTTGATATCGAACCGAGCCAAACTATTTTAGAGGCATCTTTGCTTGCTGGGATTAATATACCTTTTGGCTGCAGAAATGGTAGTTGTGGATCGTGTAAAGGTAAGATTATTTCTGGACAAGTTTTCTGTGATGAATATCAACAATCGGCGATGACAGATGACGAAAAAACTAATGGATATACCTTGTGTTGTCAATCTTACGTCTCTTCAAACGTTGAACTAGACATAAAGCTTAGTAAATTTGATAACAATCTTCCTGAACCAAAAATTACTCCCGTGAGAGTTGAGTCGTTGGTAAAGCTCAATCATGATGTCATGAGGATGACCCTAAAATTACCAGGTAGTAATAGTTTAGAGTTCCTTGCCGGACAATATCTAGAATTTATTATGACTGATGGGAGTCGAAGAGCTTACTCTATTGCCAGTCCTCCACATGAAGATCTATTGGAGCTTCACTTAAGATTAATCGATGGAGGTAAATTTACACATTTTGTTTTTGAAGAGATGCAAGAAAAATCTATCCATAGGATTGAGGCACCAATTGGCCAATTTTTTTTAAGAGAGAGTAAAAAACCTATAATTTTTATTGCAGGAGGTACGGGCTTTGCACCAATTAAGTCTGTTATTGAGGATATGTTTCATAATGGCAATAAAAGGACTATCTATTTATATCAAGGCGTAAGGTCAGGAAAAGATTTGTACATGGACAAATTATGTTTGGAATGGTGTGAAGCATTTGAGCAATTTAATTACATTCCAGTTTTTTCTGAACCGAATAAAAAAGATAATATTGAGATCAGAACAGGCTTGGTTCATGAGGCAGTCCTGAATGACTTTGAATCATTTGAAAATTTTCAAGTTTATAGCTGTGGACCTCCAATTCTTATTGAGTCCGCCTATAGTAGTTTGTTAGGAAAAGGTTTATTGGAAGATGATTTTTTTGCTGATGCATTTACTTTTGCCCCACAAAAAAAATGATCATTATCCCTCTATTATTTTTTGAAGTGAAATTAAGCTTATATTGTCAGTAATAGATACTTTTGAAAAAGGCTGTAATTCATTTTTGATTACTTGATGATTAACTATAAAATTGATGGAATTCAACCAATCTAAGTTTTGGTTAATGTTATGGCTCATAAACTTTCTTGCACTTTCCAAACTGGTAATAAGTAAATATACTTGATCAAAATTTTGTACAGATTCTTTAATTTTTGTAAGATTTAGTGAGAGATATTCTCTGTTATAGCATTCCCCATAAATCACATTAGCCTCTCTGGACTCAAAACCTTTTTTGAGGGTTTCACGTCCTCCTTTGCCACGAATAATTAGAATATTTTTATTTTTAATATTATTAAATATGGCATGTTTTAAAAGATGTTCTGAGTCATATATATCTGATGGACAGAAAACATCTTTTTTGAGTGAATTTTCAATAAACTCACGAGTTGTGGCGCCAATACATGAAAATCTTAAATTATTTGGAATAGAAATTTTATTTTTATTAAGTCGATCAATAAAAAAATAAACTGCATTGGTGCTGATAAAGACAATATGATGAAATTGATTAATATCTTCAAGAATAGAATCAAAGGTTGAATAATCTTTTAAAGGAGTTATTTTAGATAATGGTTGGTCAATTATTGTAAATTTATAATTATCTTTAGGCCCAATAGTTTCATGGTCCTTTTTTAAAGGTCTAGTTGAAATGAGGGCGATACTTTTTTCTGGATTATCATAGCTCATAACTCAGATAGAAGTTCTTTAGCCCCTTGATCAATTAACAATTGACTTAATGACTCACCTAAAGAATAAAATTGGGCTTTATCCCCTTTTGTTTCAGCGTGTATAAAATGATTACCATCAGGTGTGGCAACAAACCCATTTATTATTAAACTTTCTTTTTCAATAAAAGCATAAGCACCTAATGGAACAGTACAACTCCCTGCTAAAGAGCGACTGACCATTCTTTCTGCTAAAACACATCTTGCACTATTCTCGTCATTAAGTGGTTTTATAAGAGTATGAAGCTCTTCATTTCCTGAAAGTATTTCTATTCCTAGAGCACCTTGCCCAACTGCGGGGATACTGATGTTAGTCTCGAGAAACATTGTAATTTTCTCTTTAAGCCCAAGTCTTATTAGTCCTGCAGCGGCTAAAATGATAGCCGCATAATCCCCTTTTTTAAGTTTATTAAGTCTGGTTTGAAGATTTCCACGTAGCGGTCTTATTTCTAAATGTGGATATTTTGCTTTAATTTGGCTTTGACGACGAAGACTTGAGGTACCAACGACACTTCCAGTCGGAAGATCATCCAATGAATTATATAATTCTGAAATCAGGGCATCTCTAGGATCTTCCCTTTTGGTTATGGCAGCTAGCTGAAAATCCTCCATGATGTTCATTGGCAAATCTTTCATAGAATGGACGGCAAGATCTGCATCTTTATTTAGCAAGGCTTGTTCTAATTCTTTGATAAAAAGACCTTTACCACCAATAGTTGCTAATGATTTATCAAGAATAATATCTCCTTGTGTTTTAAACCCTTTAATTTGAATGATTAAATCAGGATATAGAAGATTTAATTGAGCTTTTATATGTTCAGCTTGCCACATGGCAAGAGGGCTCTCTCGAGAAGCAATTGTAATTTTTTTGATCATACTTGATTAGAATTTTAGCACAGACCGTTGAACCAAATTTCATATATAATTCAGTTAATTAAAGAATGTAACGTAAACTACTTTATGAAAAAAAATACAAAAAAATGGTCAGAAAGATTTTCAGAGCCTACAAAGCAAATTGTAAAAAGATACACTGCATCTGTAAACTTTGACAGTAGGCTTGCCTTGGTAGATATTGAGGGTTCTCTTGTACATGCTGAAATGTTGAAAAATCAAAAAATAATTTTAACAAAAGATTTTAAAGCAATACAAAAAGGCCTCAATCAGATTAAAAAAGAAATTATTGCTGATAGATTTAAGTGGTCTTTGGATCTAGAAGACGTGCATTTAAATATTGAAAAAAGGCTTATAGAGATTATAGGTGAGCCTGGTAAAAAGCTTCATACAGGTAGGTCAAGGAATGACCAAGTGTCAACTGATATGAGGATCTATGTAAGGAATGCTACAGACCATATTGTTGGACAAATTAAAAACTTACAAAGAGCTACGATTCATTTGGCCGAGGAAAATATTTATACTATTATGCCCGGCTTAACGCATCTTCAGGTTGCACAACCTGTAAGTTTTGCTCATCATTTATTGGCTTATTATGAAATGTTAGAAAGAGATGTGTGTAGATTTAATGATTTTAGAATGCGTATGAATTTATTACCTTTAGGAGCAGCAGCATTAGCCGGGACCTCTTATCCAATAAATAGAAATTTTGTTGCTAAAAAACTAGGTTTTGATGGAGTGATGCAAAATTCTATGGATGCGGTTTCTGATAGAGATTTTCTGATTGAATTTAATGCTGCAGCTTCAATTTTGATGATGCATTTATCTAGATGGGCAGAAGAATTGATAATGTGGTCAAGTCCATTTTTTAAATTTGTTGAAATATCTGATGGCTTTTGTACGGGATCAAGCATCATGCCTCAAAAGAAAAATCCTGATGTTCCAGAATTAATAAGAGGAAAAACTGGAAGAGTATACGGGCATCTAATGGCTTTACTAACTTTAATGAAAGGTCAGCCATTAGCCTACAATAAGGATAATCAAGAAGATAAAGAGCCAATCTTTGATGTAATTGATACATTAGAAGACACTTTAGAAATCTTCCCAGAAATGATTGCTGAATTAAAAGTATTTCCTGTGAATATGGAAGCAGCAGCAACGAAAGGATATGCAACAGCAACGGATCTTGCAGATTATCTAGTTAAAAAAGGGATATCATTCAGGGAGGCACATGGCATAGTTGCAAAAGTTGTTAAAGCTGCAGTTACTAAAGATTGTGATATTAGTGAATTTGATTTAATTACCTTAAAAAAATATTCTAAAATTATTGAGAGTGATATATACAAGTATTTAACTCTTGAAGGCTCTATTAAGTCAAGAAAACATATTGGTGGAACCGCTTTTGCTGCAATCACCAAAACCATTCATAAAGCTAAATTGAATCTCAATTAAATTATTTAATTAAATGACTTAGGTCATAGCCTGCTGCAGATGTAAGATTGATTATTTCGCTCCTTTCTCGCTTACTAGATTCTGAAAGTGCCCAAAGCATTGTTGACCTGGTTCCAGTTCTGCAGTATGCAAAGATAGGTTTTTCAGCATTCTCATAATAATTCTTAAATTCGTCCACATCTTTTTGTGAAATTGCATTTCCAATTACAGGTTGATGAACAAATTTTAGACCTAAGCTATCGGCTACTTTTTGCAGTTCTTCTGCAGTTGGTTGGTTCATTTCTTCAGAATCTGGTCTATTACAAAAAATAGTTTTGAATCCATGTTGCTTTAGCAAAGAAATATCCTGAGCATTAATTTGATCCGATACAATGTATTCTTCAATAACTTTATTTAGCTTCATTTAATCGTCCCTCATAAAAATTTGCAACAGTTCGTTTAGAAAATTTCTTCCTAATTGTGTAGGTTTAATCATATCATCAGTTTCGATAATGAATTTTTTATCTTTTGCATCAGATAATTCATTCCTTATTTTTTCCATATTAAGTTTTGTTTTCTCCTCGAATAATCGTTTGGTAAATCCTTGATTTAACCTTAGCGCATTCATCATGAACTCAAATGCAACTTCATTATCGTTTATTTTTTTGGTTTCTATAAAAAAATTATTATCTTTAACACCATTCATATATTGTGATGGATTCATAAAACACATAAATCGATATTGTTGCTCATTATTAGAAGTAATTTTACTATGAGCTCCTGCTCCAATACCTAAGTAATCTCCAAATTTCCAGTAATTTAAATTATGTTTGCATTCTTTATTTGGTTTTGCATAAGCTGATGTTTCATAATGTTGATAATTAAAATTTTCTAATTTGTGAGCAATTAGATCACCCATATCGGCACTTACATCGTCGCTGGGTTGATTAGGAGGAAACTTATGAAACATCGTATTAGGCTCTATTGTAAGATGATAATAAGAAATATGTTCAGGCTCTATGGAAAGTGCTTGATTGACGTCTTTATCAAGCTCAGACATGGTTTGATTAGGTAAGGCATACATGAGGTCTAAGTTTATATTATCAAATATCTCTCTCGCTTGAAGCGCTGCTGAAAGGGCTTGATTACTATCATGAATTCTCTCCAAAGATTTTAAATGTATGTCATTAAAGCTCTGAATGCCAAGTGAAACTCGGTTTATACCTACTTTTTTATAGCCTTTAAAGTAACTTTGATCGATTGTTCCTGGATTTGCTTCAAGAGTAATTTCACAATCTTTTTCTAAAGTATATTTATCCGAAATACTAAGTAAAATTTTTTCAATAGAATTTGGGGAAAAAAGGCTAGGCGTTCCTCCGCCAAAGAAAATTGACGGAATAATTTTATTTTTTCTTATTTCAGAATTTGAAACTTGGTCGATAACTGCTTGAGTATAGATTTCTTCAAATTCATTGATGGACTTATTTTTTAGACTATGTGAATTAAAGTCGCAATAAGGACATTTATGAACACACCATGGAATATGTACATAAATGGATAAATGATTAGATAGAAGACTTGTAGGAATGGGAAGATTCAACTAATTAGATTTTTTTTTAAGAGGATTGCGTAGCTTTCCGATCATTGTAATCAAAGTTTGACGCATTTGATCATCAGACACCTCCATCAGGAGCCCGTCCTCAAAAGCATCTTGAACTATCTGTTGTATTTCATCAAAATTATCATTCATAACTTTAATTTTCTCTGTACATGAGACGACAGATTTATCATCACGTCTCCACGTAGGCCATGTTTTATTTTTTTTACTCATAAATCATTTTAAGTTTAAGTTTAAGTTTTTGCAAAGCTTGTGCCCTATGACTTATCCGATTTTTAACTTTACTACTCAGTTCTGCTGCAGCCTTTTCCGTTTTATAATCAAGAAATATAGGGTCATAACCAAATCCATTAGAGCCTTTCATTTGTTTTAGTATTTCCCCGTACCAAAACCCCTCCGTAATAACTGGTTCTGGATCAAGGTGATTCCTTATAAAAACAATAGAGCAATGAAAGTGAGCTTTACGATTTATCTCGTCATTCAAAACTTTTAAAAGTTTTTTTATATTTTTTTCGTCTGTTGATGATTTACCGGCAAATCGTGCTGAGTGAATACCTGGCTTTCCTTTGAGAATATCAACGCATATTCCAGAGTCATCAGCTATTGCAGGTAAGCCTGTATTTTTTGATGCGTATCTTGCCTTAGCAAGTGCATTTTCAATGAAAGTGTCATAGGGCTCGTCACACGATTTGAGGTCAAAATCTAATTGTGAACAAAATTCTAATTTAGAATCCTTCATTAATACTTCTATTTCAGATAGCTTTTTACTATTTCTAGTGGCGATAATTATTTTTGCCATACTTGAATTAACTTTTTAAAGCTTCCAATTGTTTTTTGGTAATTAATGCAATACCTTTTTGAGCTATTTTTGTTAGCTCGTCCATCTCTTTTTTTGAGAAAGGTTTCCCTTCTGCAGTTCCTTGAATTTCAACAAAATCACCTGAACCGGTCATAACAAAATTCATATCGGTATCGCATTTAGAATCTTCTGCATAATCTAGGTCAAGTAATGCCTTACCATTCATAATTCCAACAGAAATTGCGGCAACTGAGTCAATGATAGGAGTCTCTGCTAGTTTTTTTTCTTTTAATAGATAATCGATAGCATCATGTAAGGCAACATAAGAACCAGAGATACTGGCAGTTCTTGTACCGCCATCCGCTTGAATTACATCACAATCTATATGGATAGTTCTTTCACCTAATTTTTCTAAGTTTATAATTGCACGAAGACTTCTACCAATTAATCTTTGTATTTCTTGTGTTCGGCCACTTTGCTTTCCTCGTGCAGCCTCACGACCCATTCTTGTATTGGTCGAGCGGGGTAGCATCCCGTATTCAGCTGTTACCCATCCCTGGCCCTTTCCTTTTAAGAATGAAGGAACTGTTTCATCAATAGTTGCATTACAAATGACCTGTGTTTCTCCACTTATAACTAAAACAGAGCCCTCTGCATGCTTTGTAAATTGTCTTCTAAAGTCAATTGGTCTTTGTTCATCATCATTTCTTTTGAACGATCGCATTTTAGCCACCCTTTAATTACAATTCTATGATTATAGTCTATGAAAAAGACTTAATTTAAACTGTTTCTAAGTAATATCGTTATAATCAAAATAATATTTATAAATAATTAAGGCATCAAAAATGACTGCAAGTATGACTGGATTTAGTTTAAGGGATAATCAGGTTGAGGGAGGAAGATTGGTAATTGAACTTAAAACTTTGAATAGTAGATATTTTGAGCTTAATCTTAAAATTGCTGATCAATTTAAGGTATATGAGTCAAAAATAAGAGAAATAATTTCTGGGAAGATCGCACGGGGAAAGATTGAGTGTAAAATTTTTTTTAAAGCAATTGATGGCCATATTAATTTAGATGAGATAAATAACAAGGAATTAAAAAGAATAATCTCTTCTTCTGAAAATATTTCTAAAAGTTTAAATAATCCAGCTCCTATTAATCCATTAGATATATATCAGTTGTTATCTAATCAGCCCATAACCATTAAACATAAAACGTTAAAAAAAGAATTATTTAATTTATTAGATTATTCTATTGAAGAATTATTAAATGATAGAAAAAGAGAAGGTTTAAAGATTAGAAGTGTTATTCTCAAAAACATAAAATTAATAGAAAGCATGATAAGTAAAACTAAGAAAATTATTCCTAAAGCCATCAAAGAACATCAAAAAAGGATTATAAAAAAATTTAGAGAAGCATTAATTGATGCAGAAGACGCTCGTTTAAAGCAAGAGTTCTTATTGTTTGTTCAAAAAAGTGATATCACTGAAGAGATAGATCGCCTTGATTCGCATATAATCGAACTTAGGAGATTGATTAATTTGAATAGTCCCTCCGGGAAAAAAATGGACTTTCTTATGCAAGAATTTAATAGAGAGGCAAATACTATTGGATCTAAAGCAGTGTCAGTAGATATCTCAAAAATATCTGTAGAGCTTAAGGTATTAATTGAGCAAATTAGAGAACAAATACAGAATATTGAATAATGATTAATAAAAAACAAGGGAATTTATTTATTATTTCAGCAGCCTCCGGTGCAGGAAAAACATCATTGGTAAAAAAATTATTAACTCTTATAAACGATTTAACTCTCTCGATATCTCATACAACAAGAGACCCAAGACCAAGTGAGATTGATGGTAAGGATTATTTTTTTGTAACAAATAAAATTTTTGAAGCAATGATGAAAGAAGATAAATTCTTAGAAACAGCAAAGTGTCATGGTTCTTTTTATGGGACCTCAAGAAACTTTGTTGAAGAGGTGAGGGATGCTGGTAAAGATATTATTTTTGAAATTGATTGGCAAGGGGCAAAAAGTATAAAAGCTATTTTTCCAGAAGCAATTAGTATATTTATTCTGCCACCAAGTTTAAAAAAACTAGAAGAAAGACTGACTGCTCGTGGACAGGATTCAGAGGATACAATAAAGGCCAGATTATCGGCAGCTAAGAGCGAAATGAGCCATGTTAATCAATTTGATTATGTTACAATTAATGATAAATTTGATGATGCTTTAGAAGAATTACGGTCAATCATAATGGCAGAAAAATTAAACACAAAACATCAAACAAATAATTATCAAAAATTAATAGATCAATTAACAAAATAACTTTAGGATAAATAAAAGATGGCAAGAATTACCATAGATGATTGTTTGGAGCAAATACCAAATCGATTTCAATTAACTCTTGTAGCTGCACTTAGATCTCGACAATTATCTAATGGAGCAGAACCTGTAATTGACGTAGAAGGTTCAAACGATAAGCCGGCAGTTATTGCTTTGAGAGAGATTGCTGAGGGTTTAATCGGTGAAGATATTTTACTTAAAAATTTAACTTAACTATAAATCTCTACATGGAGTGAGTAAATGCCTAAAACCGCTAAAATAAATAAAGCGGATAAAGTACAAGAAGAGCAACCCCCACTTCTCCCCGCAGATAAACCCAATTCGAGATTAACGTTATTACTAAAAGAATATCTTCAAGATGATGAAATAGAATCTATTTGGAATGCTTACCGTCTTAGTAAAAAGGCCCATGAAGGACAAAAAAGAAGTAGCGGAGAGGATTACATAACACATCCAGTCTCTGTAGCTTGTATTGCGGCAAAATTTCATCTTGATGCTGCATCAATACAAGCTGCTTTATTGCATGATGTTGTTGAGGATACCTCGATTACCGTCGAGGAGATTGAAAAAAATTTTAATCCTCAAGTTGCCCAATTGGTAGGGGGACTCTCAAAGCTCGACAAGATAAATTTTGATGATGCGACTCATGCGCAGGCTGAAAATTTTAGAAAAATGCTTCTTGCAATGTCCCAGGATGTAAGAGTAATTTTAGTGAAGTTATCAGATCGCTTACATAATATGCAAACCCTTAATCACTTAAAACCATCAAAAAGAATTAGGATTGCTCAAGAGACTACAGATATATATTCACCAATTGCGAATAGATTAGGACTTAATAGTTTGTACCAAGAACTTGAAGATCTAGCATTTAGACATATCCACCCTTTACGCTATAAAACAATTAATAAAGCAATTTTGGCTGCAAGAGGGAATCGTAAAGAAGTGGTTGGCAGAATTCTTGATGATATTCAAAAAAAGCTTAAGTCTTTTAGGATTAAAGCAAAAGTTTCTGGAAGAGAAAAAAATGAATCCAGTATTCACAGAAAAATGCTTAAAAAGCATACTTCGTTTTCGCAAATCAATGATATTTATGCTTTTAGAGTAATCGTAGAGGATCAAAATGATTGCTATTTGGCCTTAGGAGCTTTGCATTCGCTTTATAAACCAATAGCTGGTAAATTCAAAGATTATATTGCAATACCAAAAGCAAATGGATACCAATCATTACACACCACTTTGTTCGGTCCGTTTGGAACGCCTGTGGAGGTTCAAATTCGAACGGATTCTATGCATAAACTTGCTGAGGCAGGAGTCGCTGCACATTGGCTCTATAAAACTAAAGATGCACATGTTACACAACTTCAACAACAGACTAACCAATGGCTAAAAAAATTATTAGAAATTCAATCAGACGATTCAGATTCATTAGAATTTCTTGAGCATTTGAAAGTAGATTTATTTCCAGATGAGGTTTATGTGTTTACTCCTAAGGGCAAAATATTTGCACTCCCAAAAGGTTCTACAACCATTGATTTTGCCTATGCTGTTCATACTGATGTGGGCAATAGTGCTGTTGCAGTAAAAGTTAATCAAGAGCTTGTTCCATTAAGGGAGGAGGTAAAAACTGGAGATCATATTGAAATTATCACTGCTCCTCTTGCAAAACCAAATCCTGCTTGGTTAAATTTCGTTATTACGGGAAAAGCAAGGTCTCAAATAAGAACATATTTAAGGTCCGCCGAATCGCAGGATTTGGTTGTTTTAGGAAATAGTATGCTTAATAATGCTCTTAAAGCTTTTCATATTGATCCTAATGCCATTAAAAAGAAATATTGGGACAAACTAATTCTCGATTATCATCTTAAATCAAAAGAAGAGGTACTCACTGAGATTGCTCTAGGCAAAAAAATAAATGTTATGGTTGCCCATCAACTCACTTCCATCATGGATGGAGTTAAAAAGACCAAAACACAATCTAAATTTTTGGATGTTATTACTATTAAGGGTTCGGAGGATATGGCTGTTGAACTAGCTAGTTGTTGCCATCCTATACCAGGAGATCCAATTTTAGGATATATAAATAAAGGAAAGGGCTTAATTATTCATACACATGATTGTCCAGTCATTAGGAAGTTTAACTTAGACCCAGAAAGATGGGTTGATGTTGAATGGGAGCCTAACTCAGATCGTTTATATAAAGTAAGTCTGAATATTTTGGTCTCAAATGAAAGGGGAATGCTTGCTCAAATGGCAGCAGCAATTTCTGAAGCAAGCTCTAATATTGAAAACGTTAATCTTGAGGAATCAGACGGTAGCAATTTTGTTAATATCAACTTTGTTGTACAGGTTAAAAATCGTATTCATCTGGCAGAGATAATAAGGAGTTTAAGAAAAATTAATAAAATTAGCCGCATCACAAGGGTTAAAGTAGCTAAATAAAGGAAATAATATGTCTAAAAAAATCATTCAAACTAACAGCGCTCCGAAAGCCATTGGAACATATTCACAAGCTGTCCAGAAAAATAATATTGTTTTTTTATCTGGTCAAATACCTTTAAATCCAAAAACAATGAATTTAGTAGAAGGCATAGAAGAGCAGATTCATCAAGTTTTTAAGAATATGATAGAAGTAATTAAGGCAGCAGATTCTTCAACTGATGATCTTGTGAAGTTAAATATTTATCTAACTGATTTATCTAATTTTGGACTAGTTAATGAGATTATGGCTCAGTATTTTACAGAACCATATCCTGCTAGAGCCGCTATTGGGGTTGCATCTTTACCAAAGGGGTCTCAAGTTGAAGCTGATGGATTTCTTGTAAAGGGAGAATAGATTTTAATATTGCTGCCTAATATATATACAGAAAATGAAAAAACTAAACTAAGAAAAATAGGCATTACAAGTCTCTTTGACCTATTTCTTTATTTACCAAACAGATATCAAGATAGAACGAAAGTTGATCGAATTAAAGATTTAAATAAGGATCAGTATCATCAAATTGAAGGTGAAGTAAGTTTTGTTAATGCGTCTTATAGGCCTAGAAAAAACTTAATTGTTGTGATTGATGATGCAACAGGAACATTACAATTAAGATTTTTAAATTTTTATCCAAGCCAAATTAAACAGTTTGCTTTGGGAGAAAAAATTCGAGTCTATGGCATTGTTAAAGAGCAATCATTTATAAGAGAAATGATTCACCCTGAATATGAGATTATTCAAAAACATAAGATACCTCCACAACACTTAACTGCTGTATACCCCCTTGTATCAGGTGTTACTCAAAAGGCTGTTCTTAAGCTTGTAAAAAAAGCTTTTAAATTTATAAATGAGAAAAATAACATTATTGACTTTTTTTATAAACTAAATAAGCAAAGAAATCTGCCTGATCTAATAGAGTCAATAACAATGCTTCATATGCCGGACAAAAAAAGCATCATAAATAATCATATTTATCGGAATAAACTTGCATATGATGAGCTATTAGCTCATCAGCTTTTTTTTAGGGGGCTTTATCATCAAAAGAAAAATTTTTTAGCAAAACCTATTAGTAAGGATGAAAGTATTTATAACTTATTTATTTCATCTTTATCATTTGAACTAACTAATATGCAAAAAAAAACTTATTTAGAAATAATGAAAGATCTAAAACAAACATCTCCAATGAATAGGCTTCTACAAGGAGATGTTGGATGCGGAAAAACTATTGTAGCTACTTTAGCGGCTATTCAGACTATTAAAAATGGTTATCAGGTGGCTCTCATGGCTCCAACGGAAATACTAGCAGAGCAACATTATAATAATTTAAAAAAATGGCTTGATCCGCTCAAAATATCTGTAGGTTTTTTGTCGGGGAGTATTTCTAAAAAAGATAAGTTATTTGTAACTGAAATGGTTATGCAAGGAAATATTGATTTACTTGTTGGAACGCATGCATTAATTCAAGATAATGTGAGATTTAAATCTTTGGCGCTATATATTATTGATGAACAACATCGATTTGGGGTGGAGCAAAGGCTTTCAATTAGAGCTAAAAATAAGATTGATAAAAAATATCAAGCGCATCAACTTATGATGAGTGCAACACCAATACCGAGAACATTGTCCATGAGTTATTTTGCAGATATGGATATTTCAACAATTAATGAGCTACCTCCAGGAAGGCAAAAAATTAAAACAAAATTAATTGCAGATTCTAGAAGGACCGAATTTTTATCTATTATTCAAAGTCATTGTAAGGAGGGTGATCAAGTATATTGGGTTTGTCCTTTAATTGAAGAAAGTGAAAAACTGCAACTTGAGACTGTTGAAAATACATTTAAAGAGGTTACATCTTCTTTTGCCTCGTTAACAGTGGGCCTAATTCATGGAAGAATGAAATCAAAAGAAAAAGAAAGCATAATGCATAAATTTAAAATAGGAGATTTACAAATTTTAGTAGCAACCACTGTTATTGAAGTTGGGGTAGATGTTCCTAATGCAACTATGATAATAATTGAAAATGCTGAAAGAATGGGTCTTTCCCAATTACATCAGCTTAGGGGAAGAGTTGGAAGAGGAGTTAAAGAAAGTACATGCATACTTTTGTATGGAAAAAAATTATCTAATATTGCGAAAGATAGGCTAAAAGTTATTTATGAGAATATGGATGGCTTTAAAATTTCTGAAGAGGATTTAAGATTAAGAGGTCCTGGTGAATTTTTGGGGTTAAAGCAAAGCGGACTTCCTGTACTAAAGATTGCAGATATTAATAAACATAAGACATTGCTAGATATGGCAAAAGAAGATGCAGAGGATTTAATAAATGAAAAGCATAATAAAATAGAATCACATCTTCAAAGATGGATTAGTAATTACCAAGAAATTACTAGGACTTAAGATGTATTGGAGGAGAAAATATAATTTTAATGTAAATGATTTAAGTATAGATTCAATCAACATGAATCATTGGATCAAAAATAAAAGCTCTCTTACAGACCGCATCAAGAAAATTGCCAATTTAAAAATAAAATTAGTTACAAATAATTATAAAAACAAAAATCTTTTATTATCGGAAAAAAATTTTTTCCCTTTACATACAGCAGAAAATATTTTTCTCAGAGAAGTTATCATTCTTGCAAATGAATCGCCGATTATGTATGCACGAACTGTTTTACCTCGTAAATATCTTCGTGGTTATTGGAATGATATAAAAAAATTAAATACTAGTTCTTTATCAAGGATAGTTTATGAAAATCCATCTATTAAACGCTCTAATTTTTTATATTTAGCACCATCCTTAAACAATAATATATTTAAAAATATTAAATCACTTAAAATTGATAGTAAAAATTTAGTAATTGGCAGGCAGTCTTATTTTGAATATAAAAGAAAAAATATTTTATTAACTGAATATTTTTTTGAGGCAATAAATAATTTTGAATTTGAATAAAATTTTTTTAATAAACTTATTGCGACTTGCAAGATTTGATAAGCCTATAGGAATTTTTTTACTTTTATGGCCAACCTTAACAGCATTATGGGTTGCATCCAATCAACTACCAGATATAAAGTTAATTGTTATTTTTACTGTTGGTACTATTTTAATGCGGTCTGCTGGGTGCATTGCAAATGATTTGGCAGATCAAAGTATAGATAAAAGCGTCAAAAGAACTAAAAATAGGCAATTGGTTCTCAAAAATATAACAAACCAAACAGCTTTTATTTTTTTACTCTCCTTATTGGTATTAAGCTTTTTTCTAGTCTTACAACTTAATATGTATACAATTTATTTATCTATTTTAGCTTGTATATCAGCTTTAATTTATCCCTTTTTTAAAAGATTCTTCATTATTCCTCAACTCTTTTTGGGTATTACTTTTAGTTTTGGTATTCTTCTGGCATTCGCAGCCATACAAAATACTGTCACTTTTGAGGCCTGGTTGCTTTTTATAGCTAATTTATTATGGGTTTTAGGTTATGATTCGCATTACGCATTAGTAGATTTAGAAGATGATAAAAAACTTAATATTTATTCATCTGCAAAAACATTTGGAAAATTTTCTCCAATTTTTATCATAATAAGTTTTATATCTATGTATTTAATTTATTTTTATTTTGGTTATAAAAATGAATATTCAAAATTATTTTATTTTTTTCTGATTCTCTCATCGTTTATAAATTTATATGGTTTACATATAGGTTTAAAAAATTCTCGTGAGGGAAATTTTAAAGCTTTCAAGATAAACAACTATGTAGGATTACTTATTTTTCTTTCCTTTTTTACTCAAATTAAATAAGATGATGAAATGCAATTTAATTGACAAATAGTACAAAAATAGAATAAAATTCGCCTCTTAAATTTTTTAAAGAATAATAAGTAAACGATGAAAACATTTTCAGCAAAATCACATGAAGTAAAGCGAGATTGGTTGCTAGTGGACGCAACTGATGCAACATTGGGAAGGCTTGCAAGCGCTATTGCTCATCGACTTAGAGGTAAACATAAAGCCATTTATACCCCTCACGTTGATACTGGCGATTACATTGTGGTCATCAATGCAGATAAATTGAAAGTTACAGGAAATAAATCTGAAGATAAAATATATCATCGTCATACAGGCTTCCCAGGTGGAATTTATTCAACTAATTTTAAAAAAATGCAAGATAAATTCCCTGGCAGAGCATTAGAAAAAGCAGTTAAAGGTATGTTACCAAAAGGTCCTCTAGGTTATGCAATGGTTAAGAAATTGAAAGTTTATGCTGGTGACAGGCACGATCATGCGGCGCAACAGCCTCAACCAACAACAATTTAATTCAGGAAAATTATGATAGGTAAATATTATTACGGTACTGGAAGAAGAAAAAGTTCGATTGCAAGGGTATTTATACAGCCTGGCAAAGGCTCGATTGTTATTAACAATAAACCTGTTGAGGAATATTTTTCAAGATATACCTCACAAATGATTCTTAAACAACCCTTGGAACTTACAGAAAATACATCTACTTTTGATATTAAAGTGAATGTAGTAGGTGGTGGAGAGTCAGGGCAAGCAGGCGCAGTAAGACATGGCATTACTAGAGCATTGATGGACTACGATCAAGCGCTTAAAAGTAATCTATCAAAAGCAGGCTATGTTACAAGAGATAGTCGCGAAGTTGAGAGAAAGAAAGTCGGTTTAAGAAAAGCGAGACGTCGCAAACAGTTTTCAAAACGTTAAATTTTCTAAAAGCCGCTTTAAGCGGCTTTTTTTTATCAACATTTATTTCTTTATAAGACTAAAATACGATTAAATGAAAAATAAAATTAATGTAAGTGTAGTTGGAGGTTCAGGATATACAGGAATTGAATTATTAAGACTGTTGTCCCAACATCCGCATATAAATATTCATCATGTAACCTCTAGAGGAGATAAAGGAAGAGCTGTATCTGACGTTTACCCCTCTTTGAGGGGCTTCATTAATCAACAATTTATTGATCCTGATGAAGCTGATTTGATAAATTCTGATTTTGTATTTTTTGCTACTCCCAATGGTATTGCAATGCAATATGCGCAAAATCTTGCTAAAGAGGGGGTAAAAATTATTGATTTAGCTGCTGATTTTAGGATTAAAGATGTTGATGTCTGGGAACATTGGTATGGCATGAAGCATAAATGTAAAGAATTACTTAAAGATGCGGTTTACGGATTACCAGAAGCTAATAGAGAAAAAATTAAAAATGCGCAAATAGTAGCAAATCCAGGCTGTTATCCTACTGCCATCCAGTTGGGTTTATTGCCGTTAATTAAAAATAATTTAATAGACCACAGTAATATTATTGCTGATGTGAAATCTGGTATCAGTGGAGCTGGTAAAAAAGAGGATACAAATTTGTTGATGGCTGAATCGGCAGAGAACTTCAAAGCATATTCGCTGCAGGGTCATAGACATCTTCCAGAGATCGAGGAAAACCTCTCAAGCGTGGTGCAAGATAAAAATATTAAATTAACTTTTGTCCCACATTTACTTCCAATAGTAAGAGGTATTCATGCAACAATGTATGTTGATGCAATCAAAGATTTTGATATTTCAGAGCTTTACCATAAGTTTTATGGTGAAGAGCCCTTTGTAGATATACTTCCTCAGGGGGAATGTCCAGAAATAAAATCAGTTAGGTCATCTAATATATGTCGAATTTCTTTTCAAAAGCAGAAAAACTCCAATAAAATGATCATACTTTCCGTTATAGATAACCTTGTGAAAGGAGCTGCAGGACAGGCTATACAAAATATGAATATTATGATGAATTACGATGAAACAGATGGATTGAATTTAATTCCTTTGGCGCCTTAACATATGATTTCAAAAAGAAGAAAGCAAAGAGTAACGAAGAAAAAAGCAAGTATTAAGCTGGGAAATACGTGGCCTAATTATATTATTATAGGTTTTATATCAATAATATTAGGTTTTGGGATAGGATTTAATATATTTGATGGGGGTGGAGCAACAAATTTCATATTAAGGATTGGTGAGCTTGAAGCAGAAAATAAAAGCCTTGAAGATAATTTGGTAAAAAGGAATTTGGAATTAAAGTTACAAAATATGAGTAATAAAAAAAATATTGATGAACTTGAATCGATTAAAAAAGAAAATAATGAATTAAAAGAAGAGATTCTATTTTATGAAAAAATTGTCGGAAAAAGAAAAAAATAATGAAATTTAAAAGAAAAAAGAAATTTCATTTAGATACTCTTATAGATGAAAATATGATCATACGCGGAAATACTACTATAACTGGTGGTGTTAGGCTTGATGGTAAAATCTATGGAAATCTAATGGTTATAGATGGTGAGGATGGTACGCTAATAATGGGCGAAAATAGTGTTATTAAGGGGGATGTTTTTGTTCCAACAGCGATAATAGGTGGCGCAATATCAGGTAATATTAAATGCTATGATTACTTAGAAGTGCATGCAAATGCTTCTATTAAAGGTAATATTGAGTATAATCTCATAGAAATACATGCAGGAGCAGATATAAGCTCCAATTTAAAAAAGATGACTAAGAGTGAAATTGATAAACAAAAAAAAGTACTTAATGAAATTACAAAGCAAAAGGATTAAGGAATGACTACAGCGGAACTTAAAATGCCGACCCCTATTAATTTTACGGATAATGCCGTAAATAAAGTAAAAGAATTAATTGAAGAAGAGGATACCCCAGATCTTAAGCTAAGAGTTTTCGTAAGCGGCGGTGGGTGCTCGGGTTTTCAGTATGGATTCACATTTGAAGAGTCAATAAATGAAGATGATACTCAGGTAACAAAAGACTCTGTTACTTTACTAATAGATCCAATGAGCTTGCAGTATTTAACAGGGGCTGAAATAGATTATCAAGATAATGTTCAAGGTTCTCAATTTGTCATAAAAAACCCAAACGCAGAAACTACATGTGGGTGTGGTTCTTCGTTTTCAGTTTAAAAAATTAAGGAATATCTCTTTGCGTCCGTCCAGTGTATATCTGACGTGGTCTGCCAATTTTGTTATCTGAATCTGTCATCATTTCATGCCAATGGGCTATCCAACCAGCAGTCCTCGCTAATGCAAAAATAGCCGTAAACATTGAATTGGGAATGCCAAGGGCTTTCATAACAATACCGGAATAAAAATCAACATTTGGATAAAGTTTTTTTTCAATAAAATATTCGTCCTCTAAAGCTATTTTTTCAAGTGTATTTGCTAATTTAAATAACGGCTCATTATTAAGTCCCAATTCATCAAGAACTTCATGACATGTTACTTTCATAATTTCAGCACGAGGATCTCTATTTCTATAAACACGATGACCAAAGCCCATTAATCTAAAATCATCATTTTTATCTTTTGCCCTTTTTATATATTCATTGATGCGAGATTCATTTTTAATTTCATTAAGCATTTTTAAGGTAGCTTCATTTGCTCCTCCATGCGCTGGTCCCCATAGAGATGCAATTCCTGAGGCAATACAAGCATATGGATTTGCTCCAGTTGATCCAACTAATCGAACCGTTGAAGTAGAGGCATTTTGTTCATGATCAGCATGAAGAATAAGTATTCTCTCAAATGCACGTGTAATAATTGGATTCACATGATAGGGCTTGTTTGGGCTTGAAAACATCATATTAAGAATGTTAGCTACATAACTTAAATCATGTTTAGGGTATACAAATGGTAATCCAAGATTATATGTGTGGCTCCAAGCAGCAATTGTTGGCACTTTTGCAAGTAATTTATTGGCTGATTGTTTACGATGGTTTTTATTATTGATATTCATATTATCAAAATAGAATGCTGCCATTGAACCTACTACACCAACCATAACTGCCATAGGGTGAGCATCTCTTCGGAAACCTCTAAATACATTATTTAGTTGATCGTGTAGTAAGCTTTGTCCATTAATAGTGCTGGAATAAAGCTCTTTTTCCTTGAAAGTTGGAAGTTCTCCATTAAAAAGTAAGAAGGCTACATCTAGAAAATCACATTTTTCTGCTAATTGTTCAATTGGATACCCTCTATAAAGTAGCTCACCCTTTTCTCCATCCACAAAAGTAATAGCTGATTTACAGGCAGCAGTTGATGTAAAACCAGGATCATAAGAAAAAAGATGTTCTTTATTAAGGGTCGAGGTGTCAATGGCTTTATATCCCAATGTTCCCTCAATCACAGGCACCTCAATATTTTTATTATCTAAAGAGATTCTAATTTTTTTTGAACTCATACATAAACTATATTTTTTAAGTGATTTGGCATTATAGCTGAAATTTTAATAAAAATTTATGCGTAATAAGTTATACCTAGGACCCTAGGACCTTTAGAACCTGTAATATCAGGGGAGTTATTTTGCTCCTTAGCCATTGTTTTACTTGCTAACCATGCAAATGCAGCAGACTCAACAAGTTGTGAAGGTAAACCTAGTTCATCTGTTTTTTGGACTGGTATCTTTGTCATTTGACTCAATCTTTCAATTAAAAAGTTATTTTCTGAACCTCCTCCACAAATATAAATTTCATCAGCATTAGAGCAAAATCTTGTTATGGCGTTAGTTATAGTCAAAGCTGTTAATTCTAGTAAAGTCCTTTGTATATCCTCAGACTTAAACGAATCAACTCGATGTTTATAAATCCAATCTAAATTAAATTGTTCCCTTCCACAGCTTTTAGGTAATGATTTCTTAAAATATTCCTCTTGTAAAAAGCGTTCTATTAGAATTGGAATTAACTTACCGCTTCTTGCCCAAGATCCATTAGAGTCATAGCTAAGATTTTTATTTTTATACATCCAATGATCTAATAAAATGTTACCAGGCCCACAATCAAAACCGATAGTTTTTTTATTGTGATTAAGGAAGGTAATGTTGCTGATCCCGCCAATATTTAGGATTACCCTTTTTTTATATTTCGAGGCAAAGTAAAAATCATGAAATGCCGGTACTAGCGGTGCCCCCTGACCTCCTGCTGCAATGTCGCGATTTCTAAAGTCAGAAACGACATTGATATTAGTTTTCTCTACTAAAGAATGTGCATTACCAATCTGAATAGAAAAGCCTTTTTCAGGCCTATGTCTTATGGTTTGTCCGTGGTACCCTATGGCTGAAATATCATTTGAAGAAATTTCAAGTTTATTTAATAATTTTTTTATATATTTAGCAGTTAATTGGGCGTGTTCAATAGCTAAAGTCTGGCTTTCCTCCAATTCATTTAATGAGGAAAAAGATAGTTTAAAGATTTTTTCTTTAAATGACTTACTATATGGAGCATAAATAGAACCAACCACTTTTATAAGTTTAGTAGATTTTTCAATAAGAATAATATCAATGCCATCAAGGCTTGTGCCTGACATTACACCTAAATAAAGATTTTTTTTATCCTTCATATTTGAATTGTGACGTTTTTTAAGTTTTATACAAGCAGCTTTAAAAAAATAACAAATTTTTTAAAATCATTTAGATGATATAAAATTATATTTTAATTCAATTTATATAAGATTATCCAAATGAGCCTCAAAGAAACTCTTTCAATTATTAAGCGAGGAACAGATGAAATATTAGTTGAGGCTGAGCTAATTGAAAAATTAAAGGAAAATAGACCATTAAAAATTAAAGCAGGATTTGACCCTACTGCTCCAGACCTTCATTTAGGGCACACTGTACTTTTGAATAAACTAAGGCAATTACAGGATTTAGGCCATGATGTAATTTTTTTGATTGGTGATTTTACGGGAATGATTGGTGATCCAACTGGAAAAAATACAACCCGACCACCTTTGTCAGAGGAAGATGTTCAAAAAAATGCACAAAGTTATGCAAACCAAGTTTATAAAATTTTAGATAAAAAAAAGACCGAAGTTGTCTTTAACTCGAAATGGCTTGATAAACTTGGAGCAAGTGGAATGCTGAAGCTATCCTCTATGCATACTGTAGCTAGAATGTTAGAAAGAGACGATTTTTCAAAAAGGTTTAAATCAAACCAGCCTATAGCCATTCATGAATTCATTTATCCTTTACTCCAAGGGTATGACTCCGTTGCACTAAAGTCTGATATTGAGCTGGGGGGCACAGATCAAAAGTTTAATTTGTTAATGGGGCGTGAATTACAAAAGCAGTTTGACCAAAAACCTCAATGTATTATTACTATGCCTTTATTAGAAGGATTAGATGGTATTAATAAAATGTCTAAATCAATGGATAATTATATTGGGGTAGATGAGCCCGCAGAGATTATTTTTGCAAAAATTATGTCCATTTCTGATGACTTAATGTGGAGATATATAGATTTACTCTCACTAAAAACAATTAATGATATTGCTAAATGGAAAGCTCGTTTTGATAAAGGTGAAAATCCAAAAAATATTAAAGTTGAGTTTGCAAAAGAAATCGTTTCTAGATTTCATAATTCGGATCTTGCTAATGAAGCAGAAAAAGATTTTAACACCAGAGCTCAAGGTAAAATTCCTGATGATATTAATGAAATAAAAATTAAATCAGCTGATGATATGACAGTCCCACAATTATTAAAAGAAATAGAATTTGTTTCAAGTACGTCGGAAGCCATGAGACTTATTAAAGGCGGTGGAGTTAAGCTTAACGGAAAAAAAATTGATAATGTAAAAGATTTAACTCCAGGTTCTGGAAGTTTTACTATTCAGGTGGGAAAAAGAAAGTTTGCTCGCATTATGTGTTCATAAAATAATAGATTGATTCCCAAGAATATTCTTCCAATTAATCCAATAAATTGATATAATTCGCTCAATTACGATGGGCCTATGGCCCATTTTTTATTTGTGTAACAAATTAGGTTTTTATGGCATTTGACGTTGAAAATTTTATTGAAAACATGGTCAAGCAATTAGGTTATGAGTTGGTAGATTTTGAGATAATTAATCACGGACAATTACTTCGTGTTTTTATCGATAAGCCAGATCTGGTTAATATAGATGATTGTGTTTTAGTAAGCAATCAACTTAACCATGCATTAAGTGTTGAAGAAGAATTTAACTACGATAGGTTGGAAGTTTCATCTCCAGGAGTTGATAGAGTAATAAAAAAATTAGAAGATTTTGTTCGTTTTAATGGGGAAAAAGTAAAAATTAAAACAAGATCAGCAATATTAGAAAGGAAAAATTTTAGTGGGATTCTAAGAGGTATTAGAGGGAACAATATACTGCTTGAATTTGAAGAATCAATTGTTGAGATTGATCATGATAATTTAGATAGAGCACGCTTAGACCCAGTTTTATAGTGAAAATGATATACCGGAGAAAAAGAAATGAGTCGTGAAATTTTGTTACTAGTGGATGCGTTAGCACATGAAAAAAATGTATCAAGAGATGTAATTTTTACTGCTTTAGAGCTAGCCCTTGCTTCTGCAACAAAAAAGAAATATGAGGCTGACACCGATATAAGAGTAGAAATTGATAAAGAGAGTGGAGAATACAAGTCATTCAGAGCCTGGACTATTGTTGAGGATGAACTTTTAGAGATGCCAGTTGCAGAGGTATCTCTATCCGATGAAAGAGCAAAAGACTTGGAAGTCGGTGCCATAATTAAAGAACCTATCGATTCTGTTGAGTTTGGACGTATAGGTGCTCAGGCAGCAAAGCAAGTAATATTACAAAAGGTTAGAGAGGCAGAAAGAGAGCAAATTCTTAATGATTTCTTAGCTCAAGATGAAAAATTAGTTTCAGGTCAGATAAGAAGGATGGAACGTGGTAATGCAATTATTGAAATAGGGCGTTTAGACGCTGTTCTTCCAAGAGAGCAAATGATTCCTAAAGAGAATTTAAGAGTTGGAGATAGAGTAAGAGCATTTTTGATGAAAATTGATAATGTCGTAAGGGGACCACAATTAATACTATCTCGCACAGCACCAGAATTCTTAATTAGACTTTTTGAACTGGAAGTTCCTGAGATTGAAGAAGGGTTACTTGAAATAATGTCGGCTTCAAGAGATCCTGGATTGAGATCAAAGATTGCAGTTAAGGCAAATGATCAAAGACTTGATCCAGTAGGTACGTGTGTTGGTATGAGGGGATCAAGGGTTCAAGCTGTTACAGGAGAGCTTGCCGGGGAAAGAGTAGATATTGTTTTATGGTCTATTGAACCTGCCCAATTTGTCATTAATGCTATGGCTCCAGCGGAAGTATCAAGTATTGTAGTTGATGAAGATAAGCGAAGTATGGATTTAGTTGTAACGGAGGATCAATTAGCCCAAGCTATTGGAAGAAATGGACAGAATATTCGATTAGCCTCTGAATTAACTGGGTGGGAATTAAACATACTGACTGAAGAGGAATCTGATCAAAAAAATAAGGAGGAATATACTTCAGTTAGTCAATTATTCATTGAAAAGCTTGATGTAGACGAAGATGTTGCAGATATTCTTGTCCAAGAAGGATTTTCTTCAATCGAGGAGGTAGCTTATGTACCTATCGAAGAAATGGCTCAGATTGAGGTTTTTGATGAGGATACAGTAAAAGAATTGCGATCAAGAGCAAGTGCTGCAATTTTAACAGCAGCAATTGCTAAAGAAGAGACCGTTGTTGATCCAGCTGATGATCTTAAGGCTATGGATGGCATGGATATTGATATGGCAAAATTAATGGCTTCTAAAGGTATTGTTACTATGGAAGATTTAGCAGAGTTATCTGTTGATGAGCTTTTAGAATTGATTAAGATTGATGAAGAGAAAGCAAAAACGCTTATTATGACTGCGCGTGCACCATGGTTTGCTTAAAATAAATATTTGGAGTTTTAATGGAAACATTTACTGTAGAAAAATTTGCTAAGGAATTGGGTCTTCCTGTAAGTCTTTTACTAGAGCAATTAAAAGGTGCAGGAGTTACTAAATCTAACTCTATGGACGATGTTTCTGAAGAAGATAAGTCAGCATTGCTAAAATACTTAAGAAACGTGCATGGCGGCAATCAAAAACCAAAAGCAAAAATCACTCTAACACGAAAACAAAATACAGAAATTAGAAAAACTGATAGTGAAGGAAGGGCAAGAACTATTCAGGTGGAGGTCAGAAAAAAAAGAACTCTTCTTAAACCTCAAGATATAAAGTCAGCTGAAGAGAAAGAAAAAAAATTAGATTCTTCAGATAAACCTTTACAAGTAATTGACGACAATCAAAAAAATATTCGTGAAGATGAAGCTAAAAGACATTCAGCACTTGCTGAAGCGCAAGCTGCTGATGCAAAAAATAAAAAAAATACTTCCTCTGATAAATCAAAGAAAGATGTTAAGACAGACAGTACACTTCATAGACCAGCATCAAAAATTGGTGTAAAGATTGAAAAAGAAAAAAAAGAAAAAAAGGATTTATGGGTAGATCGTACAATAAAAAAAAGAACAACCAAGCCAAGACAAGATATTGGATCTGGTGGGTGGCGTTCTCCTAAATCAAGAAATAAAAATAAAAATGAAGACTCAGAAGCAAATTTTATTGCACCAACTGAAATTATAGCTAAAGAAATATTAGTGCCAGAAACCATATCTGTGGCTGATCTTGCTCATAAGATGTCAGTGAAAGCTGGTGAAGTTATAAAGATTTTAATGGGTATGGGCATGATGGTTACTATTAATCAAGTACTCGATCAAGATACTGCAATGATTGCTGTTGAAGAAATGGGTCATAAGCCAGAAGCTGCAAAGGAAAATGATCCTGAATCTTTGTTAAATATTGAAGATATAACTGAGCCTATATTAGAGTTAAGACCTCCTGTTGTAACAGTTATGGGTCATGTTGATCATGGTAAAACCTCACTTTTAGATTTTATTAGGACATCTAAGGTTGCATCAGGTGAAGCTGGCGGTATAACTCAACATATTGGTGCGTATCATGTTGAAACACCCAAAGGGATGATAACCTTTTTAGATACACCAGGACATGAAGCTTTTTCGGCAATGAGGGCAAGAGGGGCAAAAGCAACAGATATAGTTATTCTGGCAGTAGCTGCAGATGATGGGGTGATGCCTCAAACTATTGAGGCTATTAATCACTCTAAAGCAGCAGAGGTGCCAATGATAGTTGCAATTAATAAAATTGATAAACCAGAAGCAAATTCTGAAAAAGTAAAGGGTGAGCTATTAAGCCACGAGGTAATTCCTGAGGAGCTTGGTGGAGACGCAATCTTCTCTGAAGTATCTGCAAAAACAGGACAAGGGATTGATGATCTCTTGGATGCTATTTTACTTCAAGCAGAAATACTTGAATTAAAAGCTGCAACTAATACTCCTGCAAGAGGTATTGTTGTTGAGGGTAGACTTGATAAAGGACGTGGCCCAGTTACTACACTTTTAGTCCAATCTGGTTTTCTGAGCCCAGGTGATACTATTTTGGCGGGCAGTTCTTTTGGTAGAGTTAGGGGTATGCATGATGAAATAGGTAAAAATGTTATAAAGGCTGGCCCCTCAATTCCAGTTGAAGTGATTGGTTTATCTGATGTTCCTAACGCCGGTGATGAGTTTATAGTTATCAATGATGAGAAAAAAGCAAGAGAGGTCGCATTATTTAGACAGGGTAAATTTAGGGATGTAAAATTTGCTAAACAACAGGCATCAAAACTTGAAAATATTTTTGATCAAATGGCTGAGGGAGAAGTCAAGGTCTTACCATTAATAATTAAAGCTGATGTGCAAGGATCATATGAGGCACTGGTGGGGTCATTGGAAAAATTATCAACTAACGAAGTCAAAGTTAATGTAATTCATTCAGCCGTTGGCGCAGTAAATGAGTCAGATATTAATTTAGCGACAGCATCAAATGCAGTCATTCTTGCTTTTAATGTAAGAGCTGAAGGAGGAGCAAGAAAGCTTGCTGATAGTTTGGAAGTAGATGTTCGTTATTACAGTATTATATATGAGGCTGTAGACGAGGTTAAAGCCGCTTTAGGTGGATTATTATCCCCAGAACAAAAAGAGAATACATTAGGGTTGGTTGAAATTCGTGAAATATTTAAAGCATCAAAAATTGGGACTATTGCTGGATGCTATGTCCTTGACGGATTAATCAGGAAAAATTCAAAAATAAGATTGCTTCGAGATAGCGTAGTTATATACGATGGTGAATTAGATTCATTAAAAAGGTTTAAAGACGATATCAAAGAAGTAAAATCAAATTTTGAGTGCGGCTTATCCATAAAAAACTATAATGATATGAAAGTTGGCGACCAAATAGAAGTATATGAATTAGTGGAAGTTGCAAGGAAGCTTTAAAGTTGGCCAAAGATTACCCAAGAAGTGATCGTATCAAACAACAAATAAAAAAAGAATTAGCAAATCTTTTGCAAAAAAATGTTAAGGATCCATCCTTGATACAAATGACTATTCTTGATGTTGAAGTTTCTCCGTGCCTTAAACATGCAAAAGTATTTTTTATTTCAAACGAAGATAAGCAAGAAGTTCTTAAGGGATTATCAAGATCAATGCCTTTTTTACGTTCTCAACTAGCCAAACGTATGACGACCAGAGGTATTCCACGGCTGCACTTTGTCTATGATAAATCGATAGATGAAAGTATGAAAATATCAAAGTTACTAGATAATATTTAGGTAAAATTACTCGATGAAACCCAAAAGAACGAGGTTTGATGTAAATGGTGTAGTTTTAGTCGATAAACCTTTAGGTTATTCCTCAAACCAAACTCTGGCTTTGGTTAAAAAATATTTTAATCCAAAAAAGGCAGGACATACAGGAACTTTAGACCCATTAGCAACTGGTTTACTTCCTGTTTGCTTGGGAGAAGCAACTAAGTTTTCTAGCTTTTTATTAGAATCAGACAAGTCTTATGAGGCTTCAATCAAGCTTGGGTTTATTAGTTCTACAGGAGACTCAGAAGGTGAAATAGAATGCATAAAAATCAAGAATTTTCCTACTTTGGGAGAGGTACAAAAAGTTATTAATAGCTTTTTAGGTTATCAAGAGCAATTACCTCCTATGTTCTCCGCTTTAAAGTTCAAAGGAAAGCCATTATATGAATATGCAAGAAAAGGGGAGAATATCGATCGTAAGAAAAGAAAAATTAATATTACTTCACTTAAGATCAAAGAATATAAAGATAATATCATTCACATTAACGTAAGTTGTTCAAAAGGAACTTACATAAGAGTTTTGGCTAATGATATTGGGGCATGTTTAAAAACAGGGGGCTATTTAGTCGGACTAAGAAGGTTAGCAATTGGGAAAATTACAATTAAAGAAGCTGTAAATATTAATTTAATTGAAGAGATGAATACACAATCAAGAAAAGATCTTATTCAGCCAATTGATACTTTAATTAGGGAATTTGGAAAGATAATCCTTGAAGAAAAAGATGTGAAAGCTATAAAGGATGGCAGAACATTGTTAATTAAAAACTATGGAGAAGGAATTTATAGGCTTTATGCTAATGAAGATATTTTTTTAGGTCTTGGAAGTTTAGATTTAAATGGGTATTTAAAGGCTAAAAGATTACGGGCAACTAACTAAAATTAATAAGAAAATTTTTGTTAAATACAGATAAATATAGTAGAATGTGCGGTTCTGAAATAGGAGAAATGCATGACAAGCACAGCTGTAGAAAAAGCAAAAATTGTAGCTGATTATCAAGTTGCAAAAAATGATACTGGATCACCTGAAGTACAGGTTGCGTTATTAACAGATAGAATTACTTATCTAACTGAACACTTTAAAAATAATGTTAAAGATCATCATTCAAGAAAAGGTTTATTAGCCCTTGTGAGTCAAAGACGTAAACTTTTAGATTATTTGAAAAGAAAAAATCTAGATAGATACCAAGGTCTTATCAAACGTTTAGGCATAAGAAAATAAGTAGGTTTAAATTTTACAAGCCGATTTCATGCTAATAAGCTTGAATCGGCTTTTTTATTATTAATGTAAATCATTATTGGGAAGTGAATAATGATTAAAAATTAAAGGAAAAAAATGTTTAATATAGTGAAAAAAAGCGTTAAATTTGGAAATAACACATTAACAATTGAAACAGGTGAAATAGGGCGCCAGGCAGATGGTGCAGTAATGGTTTCATATGGCGAAACTGTTGTTTTTGTAACAGCAGTCGGAAATAAAAATGCAAAAGAAGGTCAAGATTTCTTTCCATTGACAGTTGACTATCAAGAAAAAAATTATGCTGCTGGAAAAATACCTGGTGGATTTTTCAAGAGAGAGGGGAGGCCGAGTGAGAAAGAGACATTAACATGCCGATTGATTGATAGGCCTCTTAGACCTTTATTCCCAAAGAATTTTTATAATGAAGTTCAAATTGTAGCAACAGTTATGTCTTCAGACAGTGAGATTGATTCAGATATACCTTCTATTATTGGTGCGTCGGCAGCATTAGCAATTTCTGGTATTCCTTTTTATGGCCCTGTTGGGGCATCAAGAGTAGGATATGTGGATGAAAAATTCGTTATTAATCCATCGAAAACACAACTAGAAAATAGTGAACTAGATCTTGTGGTTGCCGGAAGTGACAATGCAGTTCTTATGGTTGAATCAGAGGCAAAAGAATTACCTGAAAAGATTATGCTCGATGCTGTTCTTGAGGGACATAAAGCGATGCAGCCAGTCATTAAAATGATAAATGAGTTTGCTAAAGAAGCAGCAAAAGATCCATGGGACTGGACTGCACAGGAAGCTGACAAAGCTTTAATTACAAAAATTGAAAAAATTGCAGCTAAAGATCTTGAAAAGGCTTTTGCAATTAAATCTAAAGGTGAGCGCTCTGATAAACTCTCGCAAATCAAAGAAAAAGTTCTAGGTGAGGTAGTCAATGAAGAAACAAGCCCAAATGAAATTAATGCCATTAAAAATGAGTTCTTTAATTTAGAATCTAAAATTGTAAGGAATAAGATTCTAGATGGTGAACCTAGAATTGATGGACGTGATACAAGAACAGTAAGACCTATTGAAATCAAAACTGGTATTCTTCCAAGAACTCATGGGTCTGCATTATTTACAAGAGGTGAGACGCAGGCAATTGTAGTTGCTACATTGGGCACTGGTAGAGATGAACAAATTATTGATGCACTTCAAGGAGAGTACAGAGACCGTTTTATGTTGCATTACAATTTCCCACCTTATGCAACTGGCGAAACAGGAAGAGTTGGTACGCCCAAGCGAAGAGAAATTGGACATGGAAAATTAGCTAAAAGAGGCTTATCCGCAGCTCTTCCAACTCAAGAGGATTTTGATTATACAATTCGCTTAGTATCTGAAATTACTGAATCAAATGGATCAAGCTCAATGGCATCCATATGTGGTGGAACTATGGCAATGATGGATGCTGGAGTTCCAATGACAGATCATGTTGCTGGAATAGCTATGGGTTTAATTAAAGAGGACAATCGAGTTGCAGTATTAACAGACATTCTCGGTGATGAGGATCATTTAGGGGATATGGACTTTAAAGTCGCTGGCACTGACAATGGAATAACAGCTCTTCAAATGGATATAAAAATTACAGGTATTACTGCTGAGATTATGCAGGTAGCTCTTTCTCAAGCAAAAGAGGGCATTGATCATATTCTAAAGATTATGAAAAAAACCTTAAAGGCACCAAGAACTGAAATGTCAAAATATGCCCCACAAATTCTAACTATCAAAATTCATCCAGATAAAATTCGTGATGTGATTGGTAAGGGGGGAGCAGTTATAAAAGGATTAGCTGCAGACACTGGTGCAACAATCGATATTGATGATGATGGTTTGGTGAAGGTGGCATGTGCTGATGGGGAATCTGGGCAAGATGCTATTGATAGAATTAAGGAGATTACCGCCGATGTTGAAGTTGATCAGATCTACGATGGAAAGGTTATAAAAATCTTAGATTTTGGTGCAATTATATCTCTGCTTCCAGGTAAAGATGGATTACTTCATATTTCTCAAATAGCTCATGAGAGAATTAAAGCTGTGAAAGATCATTTGTCTGAGGGTGACGAGGTGAAGGTGAAGGTCATAGAAGTTGATGATAAAGGTCGTGTAAGAGTAAGTGCTAAAGCACTTATAGAACCTCCAAAACAAGAAGAAAAGAAGGATGAAGAATAGGCTCAGTAATTCAAAAAAACCCGGAAATCCGGGTTTTTTTATTTTGCCATTTGTTTTTCTCGAATCTCATCCAATGTCTTACAATCAATGCAAAGAGTAGCTGTGGGCCTTGCCTGTAGACGATTTAAACCAATTTCTTCACCACATTGCATACAATATCCATAATCGTCATTTTCAATCAATCTTAATGTATCATTAATTTTCTTAATTAATTTTCTTTCTCGATCGCGATTTCTAAGTTCTAAGGCCATATCTGACTCCTGACTTGCTCTATCATTCGGATCCGCATAAGACGTAACGTCATCTTGCATATGAGAAACAGTTCTATCTATATCATGACTAAGTTCAATTTTCCAATCATTAAGAATTTTAACAAAATGTTTAAGTTGAGCCTTGCTCATATATTTTTCATTTTTTTTAGGAATATATGATTTAAACTGTTTCATTTCTGAGGAAGTTACTTTTTTTATAGGAGTGACTTTCTTAGCTGCAACTTTCTTTGGAGAAGTGGCTTTCTTAGCTGTTGGCTTTGTAATTACTTTCTTAGCTGCAGCCATTGCTTTTTCCATTAATGATTTTTTTTCCGCCATTACTTTATTCCCAATTTCAATAAAATGTCTTCTGAATCATTTAACTTGTATATAAACTCAATCATAAATTTTACATTGCATGTCAAGTTTTTCTTATAAAATTATTTTGACCGCGGGAGTTTACACCTTTAAATCAAATATGAAAAGCAATTAAGATAATTTTTGTGCTAATAACGTATTCTCCATTAAAGTCGCTACTGTCATTGGACCTACTCCTCCAGGAACCGGAGTTATATAAGAAGCTTTTTCTTTGGCTACAGAAAATTCAACATCACCGACTAATTTTCCATCCACTCGATTAATACCAATGTCAATAACAATCGCACCTTGCCTTATCCATTCACCCATAACTATATTTTTTATACCAGCTGCTACCACCACTAATTCAGCTTGACCCACCTTGGTCTGTAAATCTACAGTTTTACTATTACAAATTGTTACTGTGCAATTCTCAAGCAATAATTCCAGTGCCATCGGGCGACCAACATTATTTGAAGCACCCACAACTGTTGCACGCATACC
>CACEEB010000009.1 GCA_902558495.1 uncultured OM43 clade bacterium
GAAAACCTTTTGAATGGTGTGAGACATTGCAAAATGAGATTAAATTAATAAAACTTGTCGATTTATGGTGTAAACAAAATTTAATTAAATTGATTGTTGCAGGTAGAGAAGGAGAATTTATTGATGAAGAGTATGATTATTACAAAAAGCATTTAAAATTAAGTGATTGGGATTTTATAAACACAAACAAGAAAAATAGTTATGATCAAGTGGATCAGGCTGAAGTAGTTATTACGCTTGATTCTACTCTCGGTTATGAATCCTTAGTTAGAGGAAATAAAACATTATTTTTTGCTACACGTAAATACGAAGAACAAATACTTTATCCGTTTGGATGGCCGATTAGACTAGATTCAGAGGGATTTTTTTGGACAACGCATTCAGATAAAAAAGAATTTGATAGGATTATGAATCAAATATTTAATCTTGAAAAAAACCGTTGGAAAAAATTGTTAAGTCAATTAAATCCTGATTTATTTATAGAAGATTCTGGTAATATAAAATTTAATTTGCTCCTAAAAAATATTTTAAAAGAAAAGCAAACATGTTAAAAAAATCGTCCATATTAATTACTGGTGGAACAGGTTCTTTCGGATCTTTTATTGTTCCAAAATTACTAAAAGAATTTAATCCTAAAAGATTAGTCATATTCTCAAGAGATGAGATGAAACAATGGGAAATGGCTAAATCTTACGATAATGATGAGAGAGTTCGTTTTTTTATTGGAGATATTCGGGATAAAGAGAGATTAGCAAGAGCATTGAATGGTATTGACTATGTAATTCATGCTGCTGCAACTAAAATTGTACCAACGGCTGAATATAACCCATTTGAGTGTATCAAAACTAATATTATGGGAGCTATGAATTTAATTGAGGCATCAATAGATAGAAAAGTAAAAAGAGTAGTAGCACTTTCTACAGACAAAGCAAGCAGTCCAATTAACTTATATGGTGCAACAAAACTAGCATCTGACAAGCTTTTTATTTCAGGAAATTCTTATTCTGGTTCCTCTGAAACAAGATTTGCAGTAGTTAGATACGGAAATGTTATGGCATCAAGAGGATCTGTAATACCTCTTTTCCTTAATCAAAGTGTATCTAATGAGGTGTTAATAACAGATAAAAGAATGACAAGATTCATGATTACTCTTGAAGAAGCTACAGATTTAGTGACTCATGTTTTTGATGATATGGCTGGTGGTGAAATATACGTTAGAAAAAATCCCTCAATGAATATTGTTGATATAGCATCTGCTTGTGCTCCCAAAGCAAAACAAAAAATTATTGGTATCAGACCTGGCGAAAAGCTCCACGAACAAATGATTGGGCCGGAAGATGCACCATTTACATATGAGTATGATCAATATTTTAAAATATTACCAGCCATCCATAATTGGTACGTTGAGCCACATAGAAGTGCAGGTGGAAGACTCGTAAGACCAGATTTTACTTACAGCTCAGATAATAATGATTCTTGGATGTCTGTAGAAAATCTTCAAGATTGGATAGTTAAAAATTTTAATAATGCATGATTATATTCCATACGGTTGTCAGGATATCAACCAAAAAGATATCGATGAAGTTGTCTCAGTTCTTAAATCAGAGTTTATAACTCAAGGACCAATTACTCCACAATTTGAAAAAGCTGTTGCCAGTTACTCAAAATCTAAATTTGCTGTAGCAACTAATAGTGCTACCTCTGCACTTCATATAGCTTGCCTGGCGCTTGAGTTAAAAGCCGGTGATATAGTTTGGACCTCCCCAATATCTTTTGCAGCATCAGCTAATTGTGCAAGGTACTGTGGGGCTGAGATTGATTTTGTTGATATTGACTCAGATACTTTTAATATAAGTATTGAAGCCCTAACTAATAAATTACGTGAAGCTGAATCTAGAGGTAAATTACCCAAAATAGTTATCCCTGTTCACTTTGGTGGAAGTCCTTGTGCAATGAAAGAAATTTACATTTTAAGTAAGAAATATGGTTTTAATATAATTGAAGATGCTTCACATGCCATTGGTGCAAAATTAGATAGCCATATGGTCGGAGATTGCCATTATAGTGATATTACAGTGTTTAGTTTTCACCCAGTAAAAATAATCACATCAGGGGAAGGCGGCGTAGCTTGTACCAATAAAAGCGAACTTGCTAGTTCGATGCTCAGATTAAGGACGCATGGAATAATAAAGTCTGAAAAAGATTTTTGTGAGAAATCACATGGCCCATGGTACTACGAACAAATTGATTTAGGCTTTAATTATAGATTAACTGATATTCATTCAGCTTTAGGTTTGAGCCAACTCTCTAGAGTTGATAGCTTCGTTAAGAAGAGAAATGAGTTAGCAAAAATATACGATGTTGCATTTGATAATCTGCCAATTCAAAGACAAATTCTCCAAAGCTCATGTTACTCCTCATACCATTTATATGTAATAAGAGTTAAAGTAAAAGAATCTAAAAAATCTCACATAGAAATTTTTAAGGGATTAAGAGATGCGAATATTGGTGTAAATATTCATTATATTCCAATTTATTTGCATCCATATTATCAAAAATTAGGTTTTGAGTTAGGCTATTGCCCAGAAGCTGAAAATTATTATTCTGAGGCAATTAGTTTGCCTATATTTCCTAAATTAAGTAAAAAGAATCAAAATTTTGTTATAAACAATTTAGAGAAGTTAATTTTATAAAATTGTTATCAAGAATATCATTAGGAAGTGCACAATTCGGCCTGGATTATGGCATTGCGAACTCAACTGGAAAAGTTAAAAAAAGTGAATTAAGACTTATTTTCAAAAAGGCCTTACATTGCGGGATAAATACAATAGATACTGCTATTGATTATGAGGACAGTGAATCTAATATTGGTGATTTGAAACCAATAAAATTTAATATTGTTACAAAACTCCCTAAGGTACCCAGCAATTGTATCAATATAGGTGACTGGGTAAAGGATAATGTAAGCAATTCTTTAAAAAAGTTAAATGTTCCCTCATTATATGGAATATTACTTCACCGTCCTTTTGATATAAAAAAATACAAAGATTTGTATAATGAATTGAACAAAATAAAGGAAAGCGGTGCTGTTAAAAAAATTGGTATTTCAATATATTCTCCATCTGAATTAGACGATCTTCTTCCTACATATCAATTTGATCTTATACAGACACCTTTAAATATTTTTGACAGAAGGATTGTCGATTCAGGTTGGCTGAGAAGACTTTCTGACCTGGGAATAGAAATACATACAAGATCATGTTTTCTTCAAGGGTTACTTTTGTTGAAAAAGCACGAAAGGCCTTTATTTTTTGATAGGTGGAGTAATATTTTTGATAAATGGGATTCTTTCCTTCTTGAAAGTAATAATGATCCGGTTGGGGTATGCTTAAAATATCCGCTTTCATTTAAGTCAATAAATCGTGTAATTATTGGTGTGGATGGTTATAAACAGTTTAATCAAATTCTTCATAATGTAGATAATATTAATGAATTATCAACTCCTAACATAAAAGCTAATGATTATAAATTGATTAATCCTTCGGAATGGGTTTTCAAATGAGCATTATTGCAATTGTGCAGGCTAGAATGGGATCAACTAGACTTAAAGCAAAGGTCTTAAGAAAGATTAATGGAGTACCGTTAATTAAATTACTTTTATTAAGATTAAGTAAATCAACTTTACTCGATAAGATAATAGTTGCTACGACTTCTAATAAAGAAGATATTGAATTAAAAAACTATGTAGAAAGCATTGGGTATGATTGTGAAATTGGTAGTGAAAAAAATGTAATGGACAGGTACATAAAAGTAGGCGTTATGAATAAAGCAAAAATTATAGTAAGAATTACAGGAGACTGTCCATTAATAGACCCACAAATAGTAGATAAAGTTATAAGTGAATTTACATCAAGAGAATTTGACTATGTTAGTAATATTTCTCCACCTACATTTCCAGATGGACTAGATGTTGAGGTTTTTAAATTATCATCTCTTATTGAAGCATCAAATCAAACTTCAAAATTATATGATTTAGAGCATGTGACGCCTTACTTTAGAGATTCAGGATACTATACAACTTATAATATTAAGAATAAAAAAGATTATTCGCACATAAGACTTACCGTTGATGAACTTATTGATTTAAATGTAATAAAAAATATTTTTACTTATTTTCATCCGAATTATTATTTTAGTTGGACGGACATAATAGATTTGCATAAAAAAGAACCTAATTTATTTACTAATCATAATCTTCAAAGAAATGAAGGGGCAAATATGGGATCAGGACAAAAATTGTGGAAAAGGGCAAAAGAAATTATTCCAGGTGGAAATATGCTTTTATCAAAACGTCCAGAAATGTTTCTTCCGGATGAATGGCCATCTTATTTTTCTAAGGCAAAAGGTTGTAAAGTATGGGATTTAGACGGTGTTTCATACACTGATATGTCCATAATGGGTATTGGTACAAATATTCTTGGCTATGCAAATGAGGAGGTAGATCAAGAGGTTGTTAACACCGTAAAATCAAGCAATATGTCAACATTAAACTGCCCTGAAGAAGTGTATTTAGTAGAAAAACTAATTGAGATGCATCCTTGGGCAGATATGGGAAGGCTTGCAAGGTCTGGAGGAGAAGCTAATGCCATTGCAATAAGAATTGCTAGAGCAGCTAGCAAAAATGATAATGTAGCAATTTGTGGATACCATGGGTGGCATGACTGGTATTTAGCAGCAAATCTTAAAAAAGATGAACTAGGAAGTCATCTAATACCTGGATTAGAACCAAATGGGGTTCCTGAGAACCTAAGAGATACAGTATATCCTTTTAAATATAATTGTTTTGAGGAGCTTGAGGATTTAGTAAATACTAAGAATATTGGCATAATAAAAATGGAAGTTTTGAGAGGAGAGTCCCCAAAAAATAATTTCTTAAAAAAGGTAAGAGATTTAGCAACAAAAAAAAATATTATTTTAATTTTTGATGAATGCACTTCAGGCTTTAGAGAAACATTTGGTGGAATACATAAGAAGTTTGAAGTTGATCCAGATATGGCTATGTTTGGTAAGGCAATGGGTAATGGGTATGCTATTACAGCAGTTATAGGTAAAAAAGAGATAATGCAGTCGGCACAATCTTCATTTATAAGTAGTACATTTTGGACTGAAAGAATAGGCCCTACAGCCGCATTAAAAACGATAGAAATAATGAATAGAGAAAAAACATGGGAATACATTACTAGATTGGGTTTATATATCAGAGATTGTTGGCAATTATTAGCAGACAAACATGGTTTAGAAATTTCAGTTTGGGGTATACCTTCATTATCTGGCTTTAATATAAAATCAACAAAATTTCTTGAATATAAAACTTTTATAACTCAAGAGATGTTGAAAAATGGATTCTTAGCGGGAAATTGTATTTATGTATGTAAAAGTCATAATAAGAAGATTGTTGACGAGTATATGTATTATTTAGATTCTATTTTTAAAATATTAAGAGAGTGTGAGGATGGTAGGGATATTAACAAATTATTGAAAAATTCTATTTGTCATAGTGGTTTTAAGCGTTTAAATTAAATGAGAATATTTCTTTTAGTAAGTTCAAAAGAACATCCAATCATTCCAATGCTTAATGAATGGAAAAAGAATAACAGTTTAGGTAAACAAATAAAAATAATTAATCATAAAAAGGATTTGGTAAAGGGCGATATTTTATTTTTGATTTCATGCAATGAAATTCTTAATAGTAGTGAAATTAAAAAATTTAAAAAAGTTTTTGTTCTTCATGCAAGCGATTTACCAAAAGGTAGGGGTTGGTCCCCACACATTCACAGCATTCTTAATAATAAAAATGAGATAACTGTAAGTCTAATCGAAGCAAATAAAGAAGTTGATAAAGGTGATATTTGGCTTAAAGATAAATTCCAATTAGAGGGACATGAGTTATTTAATGAAATTAATGAAATTTTATTTAGAACAGAGCTTAATTTGATGTCAAAACTCATAAATAATATTGAGCAAATAATTCCAATCAAGCAATCAGGAAATCCAGGAAAATATAACAAAAAAAGAACTCCTAAAGACAGTGAATTGAATCCAAACAAATCTATTGCTAGCCAGTTTAATTTACTTAGAATTTCAGATCCAAAAAGATTCCCAGCATTTATTAAGTTAAATAACCATAAATACCTTATTAATATTGAAAAAATTGATGATAAATAAAGGAAAAGAAAAATGAATGATATTAATCAAAAATTAAAACTAATTGATGAAATAGAAAAAATTCGAACCCAAAATAATATCAATTGGATGGACTTGCTGAGAGTAGCTTTTAAACACGCACCAGATGAGACTAAAGTACTTGTAAGAAAAATAAATAAAGATGATAAAAGGATATCTGAAATTTTTGCAAAACTAGGCGAATGAAGATGCAAAATATTAAATTAGAAAATAAATTGATTGGATCAAATAAAAAGCCATTTATTATTGCAGAAATGTCAGGAAACCATAATCAATCATTAGAGCGTGCTTTAGAAATAGTAAGAGCTGTTGCAGAAACTGGTGCTGATGCCTTAAAGCTTCAAACTTATACTGCGGACACAATGACTCTGGATCATGAAGGATCAGATTTTAAAATTTCGGATTCAAATAGCCTGTGGAAAGGTAAATCACTTTATGAATTATATGGTGAAGCTCATACACCATGGGATTGGCATAAGCCAATTTTTGAGCTTGGAAGGAGCTTAGGTTTAATAGTATTTAGCTCTCCCTTTGACTCTACTTCAGTTGATTTTTTAGAAACATTAAATGTTCCATGCTATAAGATAGCCTCTTTTGAAATAACTGATTTATCATTAATTGAGTATGTTGCTAGTAAGAAAAAACCTATGATTATGTCAACTGGTATGGCAACTAATAATGAAATTAGGGATGCTGTAAATGCAGCAACTTCAAATGGTTGTTCAGAATTGATATTACTTAAATGTACCAGCGCATATCCAGCTACTGCAGAAGATGCAAATTTAAATACCATTGTAGATATCAAAAAAAACTTTAATTGTAATGTTGGTTTGTCAGACCATACAAAAGGAATTGGAGTTGCTGTGGCTAGTATTGTTTTAGGAGCGTCTGTAATAGAAAAACACTTTACTCTAGATAGAAACGATGGAGGTGTAGATAGTGAATTTTCTATGGAGCCAGATGAAATGAAGCAATTAGTTGATGAAACCCAAAAAGCATGGTCTTCATTGGGAGACGTCTCATACGGACCAACTAAATCTGAAGAAAATTCTCTTAGATTTAGAAGGTCACTATACATTGTAAAAGATTTACAAACGGGCGATATATTGTCAGAACAAAATATTAAATCAATACGTCCAGGATATGGAATAGCTCCAAAATATCTTAAAGATATTATAGGAAAAAAAGTCACTAAAAATATAAAAAAAGGGACAGCATTTAATTGGAAGCTAATTAGATAAATGGACACTAATAAAAGCCCCAAGATACTAGATTGTACTCTAAGAGACGGAAGTTATGCTATTAACTTTACTTTTTCTGAGAGCGACACTCAAGAAATATCAAGTAATATTGATAAATTAAACATTCCTTATATAGAGGTAGGTCATGGTGTTGGTCTAGGAGCGAATAGGCTTGGAGTAAATTTTTCATCTGCAACTGACATTGCATATATGAGAGCAGCAAAAACATCAGTTAAGCAGGGCAAATGGGGTATGTTTTGTATACCAGGTATAGCTAATCTTGATGATGTTAAGCTTGCTTGTGATCATGGTATTCAATTTATAAGAATAGGAAGCAACATAGATCAAATTGAGGACTCAAAAAAATTTATAGAGCTTGCAAGAAATTTGGGCATTGAGGTTTTTGCAAACTTTATGAAATCTTATACTCAAACACCTAAAAAATTTGCCAAGTTAATGAAACAATCCTATGAATATGGTTCGGAGTTAATATATTTAGTTGATTCAGCAGGGGGTATGCTTCCTAAAGAATTGATTGAATATATATATGAGGCAAATAATTTAGAACCTAAGATTCCTCTTGGTTTTCACGGTCACAATAATCTTGGTCTAGCTATGGCGAACGCTTTGATTTGTGCAGAGCAGGGTGTAGATATTATTGATTCTTCTTTTCAGGGTTTAGGAAGAAGTTCTGGGAATGTTCCAACTGAACAATTAATTTGTGCATTGCATAGAGCAAATTATGAGATAGAAATAGATCCTATAGAAGCAATGCATTTTGGTGAAACTTACATAAGGCCAAGAATAAAAAATAAAGGGCATTGCTCTCTAGATGTAATGGCTGGATACGCACAATTTCATTCAAGTTATATGCCGGATATATTGGATATTGCTAGGGAATTCAACGTTGATCCCAGAGAGATTATTCACCAATTATGTAAGATTGATAAACTTAATGCACCCAAAAATCTTATAAGGGATATTGCAGGAAAAATTGAAAAAAATAAGTTTTCCTTAGACATGGAGCCTCCATGGAATAATTATTTTGGTAATGAGCAAGATTTTTAATGAATGCCTCAAATATACTAAACAAAGTTTTTAAAGAGCGCTGGAATTCTGAGGGGCTAGTTGTAAATAATCGAAGTTTTTTATATAAAGATATTTATCAAAAAGCATTAGCAATAAAATTACACCTCAACAAACTCGGCTGTAATGAAGGGGATAAATTAATTCTTAAACTTCCAAATGGATCAGTATTTTTCCATAGCTATCTTGCCTCTATTATTGGAGGATTTACATTTATTCCTATAAATATCGATACAACCGATGATAATTTTTTATTAATTAAAAATAAAGTAAATCCAAAGCTTATTATTGACGATGAAAAAATACTAGGAGATTTAAAAACTTTTTCAGTTAGATATCCTGACTTTAATTATCCTATCAATCAAGATGCTGGAATTTTTTTTACCTCAGGGACTACAGGCTCACCCAAAGGCGTTGCACATACATTAAACAATTTGGTTTTAAATGCAATTTCTTTTAATAGCATGATGGGTATTGAAGATACCTGTCGTTTATATCATATTTTTCCAATGTCATATATGGCAGGTTTTCTTAACTCTATATTGTTGCCAATAGTATCTGGAGGAACTGTAATTCTAGGAAACCAATTTAATGCAATGAATGTATTTGGGTTTTGGGATGACATACTGCATAAGAAAATTAACACCCTTTGGCTAAGCCCAACTATGGCATATATGTTAACAAAAATAAATCGTGATAAAAATATAAAAGAGAAAATTAAAGACAAGTTATCCAATATATTTTCTGCAACTGCACCATTGCAGACTCATATAAAAAAATCATTTTATGAGACATTTGGATATTATCTGCAAAATAGTTATGGCATGTCAGAATTACTACTTGTCTCTGCACAAAACATGCATGAAGCAGGATCAAACGAAACCTCTGGTACTATGCTCCCAGAGATTTTAAGTAAAACAGAATTTAATAAGCAATCTAATAGTCATGAGTTATTAATTAAAACTCCTTTTATGTTAAGTAATTATTTTATGTCTGATGAGGTAAATTATATAGACAGTAAAGGATATTTTATAACGGGTGATATTGCAAAAGTTGATGATAAAAAATTAGATATTACTGGCCGTATTAAGGATATTATTATTCGAGGTGGAATAAATATTTCACCTAGAGAAATTGAAAGGGTAATCTATAACAACAAAATTGTGAAAGAGGTTTTTGTAATAGGACAACCTGATGAATTTTGGGGTGAAATAATAATTGTGTTTCTATCAATTAATCTATCTTGTGATGTTAAAAAAGTAAAAAAAGAGATAAATAAAATTTGTAAAAGCAATTTACCTTCATCCATGATGCCGGACAAGTTTATTTATGTTGATAATTTACCAAAAACATTATCAGGTAAAATAGAACGTAGGAAATTAGTAGAATTTTTATAATTAGATGATTGCTGAGGAAGTTTATGGCTAAAAAAATTATTGATTTGACAATGAGTATTAAGGAGGGGATGCAGACTTTTCCAACGTATTGGCATCCATTTGTTGAAATAACTCAGTTAGGTAGACATGGTATTGAGAATAGAGAAACGAGGAAGTTAGTTCTGGGAACCCATACTGGCACCCATATGGACGCTCCTAGGCATTTTATTAAAGATGGTAAATGTATTGACCAAATTTCTTTAGATCAGCTTGTGGGACCTGCTTCGGTAATTGATTTATCATCATTTGAAGCTTTTAGTGAGATTCAGAAGGTGGATCTTGAAGAACGTTTGGGCGATAGACCATGTGAGCGTGTATTACTTCGATATGATTGGGATAAAATGCTTGGGTCAATGAAATATTTTAATGAGACACCATTCATGTCTGAGGAGGCTGCTCAATGGCTTGTAGATAAAGGATGTGTGCTTGTTTGTATGGATACTCCAATGCCTGATAATCCTAAAAATGGAAAAGGAAGTGATAACGACTCCCCAATACATAAAATTTTACTAGGTAATAATGTCATCATATGTGAGTATTTAATCAATTTATCTAAATTATCTCAACCAATTGTAGATATATATATCGCACCATTAAAAATAAGTGAAGGTGATGGAGCCCCAGTAAGAGCATTTGCTATAGAGAATGATATTAAAAAATAAATCAATGGATTCAAATAGTAAAAAAAAAGAAAATCCTATTTATTTCCTTAACAATGATTGCATCATTAGTATTAAAGACGAAATACCCATAATTTCAAATCCTAGATTAAGAATACATATTGAACCAGATATTTCCTTAATAGTAATTCTTTTGCAAAATTCAAAGGGCTTGCATAAAGAAGAATGGAAGGAAAATTTAAAAAATCATAAAGCTAAAAATAGAACTAACAGATTAATTGGCAGCAATGGTTTGGTTGGGGATCATTCTGGTTTTAGCAAAAAATTATCAACGAGATTGTATAGCGGGGAACAGCTTTTTGATTTATTGGTTGATGAAGCAATTTTGATAAAAGAAAAAAAAGATGCAGAAATGAGGTGTAGTAAATTAGATAGTTTATTTGATCAAAAGAATCTTGGTACATTTCATGAAAGAGTTGGACAATATGTATTGCTTGGATTAAAAGAAAAAGAACCATGGCGAGCATGGCAGAACCAAAAGTTTACAAAAAATGGTAAAGAGTTGATTGGCAATAATTATAAACAAATTCAGAAACCCTTTTTTGACAATTTTTTTAAAAACAAAAATATAAATGGATTAAGTATTCTTGACTTTGGATGTGGCAATGGATATTTCAGTAATAAGCTTGCTGATTTAGGTGCAAATGTAACTGCAATGGATATGTCAAAAGAATTATTAAATTTAGGTATAAAAAATTATAAAAAGAATACGTCTAAATTAAATTTCTTATTGGTTAGCGACATAAATAATACAATTAGCACACTAAAAAAAATAAAAAGAAATTCAGTTGATATAATTTATTTACAAGACACATTACTGTTGTTAATGAATCCTGAAAATGGCCTAAAGAACAAAGATTTACATAAGCTAATATCTACATTTAAAGAGATACTGTCAGACGATGGTGAAATATTTGCTATGGAGCCTAATGCAATATTTTGGCTTTCTAGTAGATACGGTGACGACGCAAAACCCTTTACTATCATTACGGAATATAGGAACCAAGTATTTAATGTGGTACCAACTATTGGGGAATTTATTTCACTTTTCTCCAATGCTGGATTTGGTTTGTCAAGCTTATGTCACCCTCCACACACTGATAATAAGCATGAAGATTTTGCTTATATAAATGAATTCCCTGTATGGGATTTTATGACTTTTAAAAAGTTAAAATAATTGATTGATAAAAAAATATTAATTCAAGAATTTGATAAAGTTTTAGGGAATGATGAGCGTCCTATTGTCATCTTTTCTTCAATATGGCCTTTCTTTAAATCATTAAATTCATCCAATAATGAAACTTTAGATTTAATATTAGAATCTTTTATGATTTCTGCGAAAAATAGATTGGTAATGATGCCATCTTTTACAAAAGGCTTCATAAATGGAGTATGTAATTTAGATAAAGCAAAGAGCTTGAATGGTTTATTTTCAGAAAGATTTAGGGAAAAGTATAGTACCGTAAGATCACGTAGTGCCTTTTTTTCTTTCTCTGCTTGTGGGGAGTATGCTGAACAAATTCTGTCCTTAAAGCCTAAGAATGCATGGGGAAAAAATTCAATTTATGAATGGATGGAGTTATGTAATGCTAGGATGTTGATGCTAGGTACTCACAGCACACACTGTAGCTATTTACACAGGATTGAATGGTTTAATAAAGAAAGAATTATTTATAGGGAAAATAAAACTTTTAAAGGCTATTTAAAAATTAATAATGAATTAATAGAAAGTCAGGAGACATTATTTGTGAGAAAGAGTAATCCTGAGGCAATAAACGATTTTTCCCACCTTAAAAAATATTTAACAGAGGCAGGTATGCAATCATTTAAAATACTAGAGGTTCCAGTATTTCTATATGACGTTTCTTTAATTACTGACAGCATTATGCCGGTCTTTAAAAAAGATCCTTTAAATGCACTTGTAAATAGGAAAGACTTCTTAGAGGCATAAATTATGTGTCAAAAAAACAAAATTATGAAGCTAATAAATACGATAATTGAGGATTCTAGTGATTCTATTTCTTCAACAGCAATTGATTTATTTGAGGAAGAATTAATAGATTCATTTGCTATTGTTGAAATAGTTACATCACTTGAAAAGCTATTTAGTATTGATATACCCTTTGAAGAGATGACTATCCAAAACTTTAGGTCAATAGACGCTATCGATTTTTTAATAAGTAAGATACAAAAAAATAATGAATAAATTTCTTCATAAATGGGCTAGTGACTTATTTCCAATTAATAGAAGCATTACTGGCAAGGGAGTCCGAGATACATTATCCTATATTAAAGATATTATCCCGAATCTAAATGTTTATAGTATTCCCTCAGGAAAAAGAGTTTTTGATTGGGTTATTCCTAACGAGTGGGAAATAAACGAGGCATTTATTGAGGATCAAAATGGTAATAGAGTAATAGATTTTGCAAATAATAACTTGCATGTTGTGGGGTATTCAGAGCCTGTTGATAAATGGATTGATATTGATGAACTGAATAATTATTTACATTCAATACCTGAACAACCAAACGCAATACCATATGTCACCTCATATTATAATAAAACGTGGGGTTTTTGCCTAAGCGAAAATCAAAGATCTAAATTAAAAGACAAAAAATATCATGCAGTCATTAGGTCAAAGCTTAAAAAAGGTTTTTTAAATTATGGTGAACTAATAATTCCCGGCAAATCAAAAAAAGAAATTTTGTTATCTACCTATATTTGTCACCCTTCAATGGCAAATAATGAAGTTTCTGGTCCGGTTGTAACAGCTGCGATTGCTAAGGAATTGGAACAAAATAAACTTAACTATACTATTAGGATAGTTTTTATACCGGAAACAATTGGATCCATAGCATATTTGTTTGATCATTATCAAGCATTAAAAAAAATGGTCATAGCTGGATTTAATATAACTTGCGTTGGTGACAATAATTGTTATTCATACCTTCCATCTAGAGATGGTAATTCAATATCTGATAAGGCAGCACTTCACGCTTTAAAACATGTTGACTCAAACTTTATAAAATATTCATGGTTAGACAGAGGTAGTGATGAAAGACAGTATTGTGCTCCTGGTATAGATTTACCAATCGCTTCGATATTAAGAAGTAAGTACGGCGAGTATCCCGAATACCATACTTCTTTAGACGATTTAAGCTTTATATCTGAAGATGGCTTACAAGAGAGCGTAGATATTTATATCAAAGTTATTAAAATTATTAACGAAAATTACACTCCTAAGCCTTTAATTTTATGTGAGCCTAATATGGGTAAAAGAGGCTTATATAGTCTAATTAGCAAGCAAAATAGCAATACAAAGGGCGTAATAGATATGATGAATATTATTTCACTATGTGATGGTGTTAATACAATTTTAGATATTTCTGAAGAAATTAATTTACCTTTTTGGGATGTTAATGAAATTATTAAAGTTCTTATTAAGGAAAATATAGTCAGTCCTTTCAAATAGCATCAAAATATGAAATCAAAGAAATTATTCGTAGTACCCTCCGCTTACGATAAATCGTTAAAATTAGACGAACCTTTACTTTTCTTAGGAACATGGTGTTTTCCTACAGAAAAAAAAGAATTATTGTTAAATTTGGATTATAAAATACTTAAACCAATAATTTTTGAAAACCACATAAAAGATAAACAGCATAAAAATATTAGAATTTTTCAAGAAAAATTATTAAATATTTTAGTTGTTATTTTAAACAATCAACACAACGTAAAATTTTCAAAAAAATCATGGAATATATTAATTGGTCATTGGCTTAGAAGAGCAACAGAAACAATGCTTAATAGGATTTATATTGTAAAATCAAGCATAGAAAAGTTTCAGTTAAATGGAATATATTCTTTTGATAAATATGATCTATCTGTTGAGGATCCAAGAAGCTTTATTTATGCTGCTGGAGATAACAAGTGGAATTCAGCACTAATTAGTAGAATATATCGATTCTATATAAAGGATTCTGATTTTTTTCAGTCAAATGATAGTGTTAGTAACAGTTTTTACTTAGAAGAAAAAGATCTATCAAAATTAAAAGCTACAGCAAGTAAAATTTTAAAAGTTTTTTCAAAGAAAAAAGATGCTTTTATGATTAGTACCTACCTTAATTTTTTTGATAATTTTTTTTTAAATTTATCGTTAGGCCAAATTCCTCAGATACCCATAACACCAAAGCTATACAATAGAAATAAAACCGATATTTTATTGAGAAAAAAATTAAAAGAAATTCTTTTGAAGAATAAAGATAGTTCACAATTTAACAAGGATCAAAAGATTCTATGTAGTTTAATTTTTGAAATTATGCCAAGAAATTATTTAGAAGATTTTAATTTAATGGAAAAGACCGTTGATAATATTGGATGGCCATCAAAACCAAATTTTATATTTACCTCAAATGAATTTGATACAAATGATATTTTTAAATTATGGACTATTAAAAAAATGCAAAAAGGTACTAAATATTATGTTGGTCAGCATGGAAATAATTATGGTACAAATAAGTATGTTAAGGATACTGTAGAGGAATTAACAGCTGATAAGTTCATCACATGGGGTTGGACAGCTAATGGAAAACAATATAAAAAAGGATTTATCTTTCGAAATAAAAAAATAAAAAATAAAGTTAATAATGGGCATTTACTAATGATTGAAAACACGACCAATCATAAAATATCTATATGGGACCAAGATATTGATTTTTTGAATCATCTGAAGAATCAATCTAAATTAATTAAAAATTTAAATTTCGCTCCCAAGAAAAATCTTTTAATAAGACTCCATAATGAACACAATAAAATGCATTTGAATGAGAAATCTATTATTTTAAAAAACAATCCTGATGTAAATATTGATGATGGGTTGACTGATATTTATAGTTTGTTTTCCAAGTCTAAGCTTATTCTACATAATTATGACTCAACAGGACTTCTTCAGACATTGGCTAATAATAAACCTTCATTGGCTTTTTTTAGTAATGGTTTTGATCATATTCGGGAAGAGGCTATTCCATATTATGAGTTGTTAATAAATTCTGGAATCATACATTTTGACTATCTTTCACTAGCAAATAAAATTAATTCTGTATGGGATGATGTTGATAGTTGGTGGAGTGATAAGTCAGTTCAAGAGAATATAAGACAATTTTGTCATAATTACGCAAGAGTAGTCGATAGTAATAAGAATGAAATTAAAAGAATTCTAACTAGTTAATGAAACTATCCATTTGCATACCCACATTTAATAGAGCAAATCATTTAGCAGATTGCTTAAACTCATTAATTATTTCTAAACAAAATACAAAAAATGATTTTGAAATATGCGTTTCAGATAATAATTCAACTGATAATACTGAAAAAGTTGTAAAAAATGCTCAAAAGAAAGTTTTAATAAAATATATCAAAAATAATTCTAATATCGGCTTCCCAGGAAATTGCATAAAGGTGGTTGAAATGGCCTCTGGTGAATTTGTTTGGATTATAGGTGATGATGATCTAATCCTTCCTGACGCTATTAATAAAGTTTTACATTTAATTAAAAATAATTCAAATATTGATTTTTTTTATTTAAATTCATTTCATTTAGATAAAAACTATCTTGATAAATATCCAAGACCATTTGACACGAATAATCTTCCTCATGGTATGGAACCATTCTCAAAATATAAAAAAGATGGGCAACTACCTTTTTTAAAACTTATAGATCCAAAGATATCCTTTGATTTTCTTGGAGGGATTTTTTTATACGCCTTTAAGAGAGAAAACTGGATTAAAAATATTGATAATTTAAGTTTAGAATCTATCAATGATTTAAGAAGATTTTCTTCATTTGAAAATACCTTTCCTCATGTAAAAATAATATCTAAAGCTTTTAAGCATTCTATGGCCTATTTTAATAGTGATCCGTTAAGTGTAAATTTATCAGGGGTAAGAGAATGGGCTGCAATGAGCCCTCTTGTAATGTCGATAAGGTTGTCAGAAGGTTTAGGGGAATATAGAAAGCATGGCTTACCGTTAGCTAAATATATTATTGCAAGAAATTTTGCTCTAAATAATTTTTTTTCAGATTATATTAAACTAGTCTTCCATCGAAAAAATTCAGGAGGTATTTACATTAACCTCATTAAAGTATTGATGCATAATTGTCTATACCCAAATTTTTATTTCTCAGCAATTTATTTTTTTGCAAGAAAATTAAAAAAACTGATTACTTCCTTAGTTCATAAATTTTCTACTAACTAACTAACTTATATCATTATGAATACAATTGATTTAAAGCTAAAAAAATATTTTAAAGGAAAGAAAGTTTTTATTACTGGTCATACTGGTTTTAAGGGTTCTTGGCTATCTTATTTACTTCATAAAGTAGGTGCTGAGGTAATGGGGTACGCCCTAAAACCAAAAAGTGATAATGATCATTTCTGTTTACTCAATTTACAAGAAAAAATAAATCATGTTGAAGGTGATATAACAGATTCAGAACATCTAAATAAAAAAATAATTAACTTTCAACCTGACTATGTTTTTCATTTAGCTGCTCAAGCTCTTGTTCATTATTCGTATGCTAATCCATTCGAGACTTATTCCGTAAATGTTATGGGTTCATTAAATCTTTTAGATGCTGTAAAAAATACATCATCAATAAGATCATTAATTTATGTTACTTCTGATAAATGTTATGAAAATATTGAAATAAACAGAGGTTATCATGAAGAAGATACTCTTGGTGGACAGGATCCTTATAGTTCTTCTAAAGCTGCTGCTGAAATTTTATTTTCTTCATACTATCGTTCCTTTTTATCAGACAAGAATAGTCTGGGAGCAGCATCAGTAAGAGCAGGAAATGTAATTGGTGGAGGTGATTGGTCTGCAAATCGAATAATCCCCGACTGTATAAAAGCTATTGAAAAAGATATACCTATTTTATTAAGACATCCTAATGCAACAAGGCCATGGCAACACGTTCTAGAACCTTTATCAGGATATTTATTACTAGCTAGTAAGCTTTATGATAATCCATCAAAATTTTATGGATCTTGGAATTTTGGGCCATCACATAATGACTCAATCACTGTTAAACAAATAGCTTCATTGATAATTGAAAATTTAGGTAAAGGTACAATTGAAATTCAAGAGCCTGAGAAGAACATCCATGAAGCTAAATTACTTCAATTAAATTGCACCAAGGCAAAAAAATTACTTAATTGGCATTCAAGGTGGGATTCAAAAAAAACCTTACAGTCGACTGCCGACTGGTATAAAAGTATAATGAATGGTGAAAAAGCTGAGGATATTACCTTTAAACAAATTTGCGAATTCTTCCCGGAGATAAAATGATTGATGGCGTTATATTAACCCCCTTGAAACAGATATTTGATGAGCGTGGCAAAGTTATGCATATGCTTAGAGAGGATTCTCCAATTTTCTCGAGATTTGGTGAAATATACTTTTCATGTACTAATCCCGGAGCAGTTAAAGCTTGGCATCTTCACAAGGAATTAACACTAAACTATGCCGTAATTTATGGCCAAATAAAATTTGTACTTTATGATGAGAGAAAAGATAGTCCAACATGCGGTGAGATCCAAGAACTTTTTATGTCGCCTGAAAATTATTTTTTGGTAACTGTTCCCCCAGGAATATGGAATGGGTTTAAGAGTGTTGGTAATTTAACTTCAATTCTTGCAAATTGTGCAACCTTACCTCACAGTCAAAATGAAATTATGAGAAGACCTGCAAATGATAAAAAAATCCCATACAAATGGGAGCTAGAACATCGTTAATTTAAATAAAAAAATAAGGTTATAAAACTATGAAAGTGATACTTTTAGCAGGCGGTTTTGGAACTAGATTATCAGAATATACAGAAAATATTCCTAAACCAATGGTACGAGTTGGAGATGATCCGATACTCATTCATATAATGCGCCATTATGCAGAATATGGCCATAAAGAATTTTTTCTTGCGCTAGGCTATAAATCTAGAGTTATTAAGGAATTTTTTCTGAACTATAAGGAGTTAAATTCAGATTTTCTAATTGATATGAATGAAGGGAAAATTAAATTTTATAATAGTCCAAAGGATAATTGGGCAGTCTCATTAATAGATACTGGAATTGATACACTTACTGGTGGGAGGCTAAAAAGAATGCAGCAATATATTAATAATGAGACATTTATGCTTACATACGGTGACGGTGTTGGGAATGTAAATATTGATAAGCTCATTAATTATCATAAAAGTCATGGCAAGTTAGTTACTATGACTGCAGTAAGGCCAGCAGCTAGATTTGGTGAGCTAACAATTGTTGACGATAAGATTACATCATTCAAAGAAAAACCACAGCTTGAAAAGGGTTGGATTAATGGAGGTTTTTTTGTTATGGAGCCGGAGTTTCTTGATTATATAGACGATGATAATACGATGTTGGAGAGGACACCAATTGAAAAAGCAACAAGTGAGGGACAGGTCATGGCATATAAACATGATAAATTTTGGCATTGTATGGATACAAAAAGAGATCATGAGCTTTTAGAAAAGCTTTGGTCAAGTGGAGATAGGCCTTGGACAAAAAAATAAAATAATGAAAATTTTAGTAACTGGAGGATACGGTTATTTAGGGGCAAACATTGTAAAATTTCTGTCAGACAAATATGAAGTTATTACTGGCTCTTCAAACAAAAATTTAAAAAAAATTAATTCAATATCTTATGAGTGGGATAACCTTCCAAGTTTAGTAAAAGCAACAAGGGAAGTTGATGTCATTATTCATGCCTCGGGAATAGGTTCGTCTGCAGCTAAAAATAATCCTGCTTTAACTAATAAATTAGAGGTCAATGGTACAAATAATTTAATAGAATCATCTATTAAAAATAAGGTCAAAAAAATTATCTATTTATCTTCAGCTCATGTGTATAAAAGCCCTTTGAATGGTCACATAACTGAAAATGTAGTTCCTATCAACACACATCCTTATGCAAAAGCAAAGCTAGATGCTGAAGCTATATTTAAAAAAAAGTGCATGAGCAATGGAATTGAATTAGTAATTTTAAGACTTTCAAATATTTTAGGCGCCCCATTGTTTATCAATTCAAATTGCTGGTCGCTACTCCCACATGATCTTTCCTTACAAGCAATAAAAACGAAAATCTTGAAGATTAATAACAACCCAAACATAGAAAGAGATTTTCTCTCACTCGATAGTTTTTTATTGGTAATAAAAGAGATTTTAGATACTAAATTTAAAGATGATTTTATCTATAACTTAGGAAGTGGTAAGTCAATTAAAATTTATGATATTGCAAAGATGATTATGAATAGAGCAGAAATATTATTTGGAAACAAGTATTCGCTAGTTCTGGTTAGTGATGAAAGAAAAATTGATGAAAAATTGATTTATGATGTACACAAAATATCAAAGTATGAAAAAATTAAAACTATCCTTACTAAAGATAGTTTAATTAAAGATATTGATAAGCTTTTACTATTTTGCCATCATGAAATGGAATAAAATATTGAAAAAAAATTTAAAACCAAAAATATCAGTAATTATTCCTAGCTATCTTCATGCACATCTTATTTCACGTGCAATAGATTCTGTTCTAAATCAAACATATACTAATTGGGAAATTATTGTGGTAGATAATTTTTCAGATGATGGAACTAATTTAATTCTAAAAAAATATATGTCCCAAAATCATAATATTGCTTTTTATAGGATTAAAAATAATGGAATTATTGCTAAATCAAGAAATTATGGTATTCGTAAGGCTAATGGCGATTTTATTGCATTTCTCGATGCAGATGATTGGTGGACTGATGATAAATTAGCTAATTCAGTAAATGCAATAAACAATGGCTTCGATTTTATTTATCATAATGCCAAAGTAATTAGCCCAAAAAAAAATATTTTTAATCAAAAATTATTTTCCTCAAAGCCAAAATCACCACTGATCATAAATTTTTTAATTCATGGTGTAACAATCCCGAATTCAAGTGTTGTTGTTCGAAAGAGTGTATTAGAAGACATTAATTATATTTCAGAGGAGACTAAGCTTATCGGCGTTGAAGATCAACATACTTGGTTAAGAATCTCAATTTATACTGATAGTTTTTGCAAGATTGACAAAATTTTAGGTTTTTATTGGTCGGATGAATTTAATAATTCAAAACCTTCCTCTAAATTATATGATAAATTTATCTATCTTCATACTCAGTTTTATCAACATCTGAGTGCTAAAGAGACAATTAGAGCTGAGGCTTTTTTAAATTATAAGCTTGGAAGAGTTGCATTCCAAATCGGAGATTATAGTAGAGCATTAAATCATTATTTAAAATCAATCAAATCAAATCTTACCCACAAGTACCTATATAAAGCATTTATTTTTATAATAATTTCTTTTTACAAGAAAATTAAAATATTTTGATAACTAAAGCTTTAAAATCTCATAACGATATTTTTAAAAAAAATATTTTATCCTGGTTTATTATTTTTCTTTTATTTTATTCATATCTTACAACTGCAGGTTTTATTTTTCAAAAGTTTATTCTAGAATTTTTAGCTCAAAATAATACTCATTTATTATTATCACCAGAATCAACTATTGCTAATGAAATTGCAATTTCATTAAATGAAAAGCTTAAATTAGATTTTTGGAAAAATTTTTCCTTAGTCCCTCAAGAAGGATATGGTATTAACGTTACTATTTTGGCATTTTTTTATTACATCCTAGGAGTTAATCCTTATACCAATATTATAATTAATTCACTTTTTTATAGTCTTTCAGCTCTATTACTTCTCCTTACGTTTCTTAAGATCTCGAATAATTCAATTTATGCTAAGAAATCAGCATTTATATGTTCAATTATTTTTTTATTATGGCCAAGTTCATTATTTTGGCTAAGTCAGATCACCAAAGACTTTATGTCTACTTTTTCACACTTATTATTAATTTTTTCATTTATATGCTTGTATCGAGTTGATAATTTAAAATCAGGTTTGTATTATCTTCTACTTTCATTTCTATCATTAATAATAATGTTCAGTGTTCGAGATCATTTTCTACAAATTCAATTTATTATGTTATTTGTGATAATTTTTATTCTTCTTAATCGCTTTTTATCTTTGAGACTTTCTTTGAAACCAAAACAGATTTATTTAACTTTTTTTATTATTATATTTACCACTTATACGTCATTGATAATATCTGATAAAAATACTTCTAATATTGAGAGTAATTTAGTTTTAAATAATTTGAAGATTCACCAATTAAAAGATATTTCTTATGAGTATTTTCCAGACAAGGAAACTATTTGGAAAAAATCAAATTTTATACCTAATTTTATTGATAAGCGTTTACAAGCAATTATTGCTCTAAATTTAATTAATAATATTAATAATATTAAATTTGGGGCAAGTACTCCATTTAATACTAATTTAGAAATTAAATCTTCTTATGATTTTATAAAATCGTTGCCAGTAATTTTATATCAGGGTTTATTTGAGCCTTATCCATTGAGGTTTGATATAAAACAACCAAAATTTCTTGTTGTAGCTATAGAAATGCTTTTTATCTATATTTGTTTCTTTTTAATTCCTTTTATAAAAAGTAAATCCTTTGATAAGATATATATAGTTATAATTTCATTTTCTATCTTCTATATTATTCCTATTACTTATACAGTTTCAACTTACGGATCTTTGTATAGGTTAAGAGGGCCATTTTTACTGATAATTGCTCTAATTATCCTTCGTATCTTTCTTGAGGAATCTTCAAAAAAAAATAAATGAATTTTTTAACAAATAAAGGTATATCAGGATCATTTTTGTTTATATTAGCTACTTTAGTAGCTTTGTTTCGGGATGTATATTTTGTGAATGAATTTTTTAACAAAAATACCTTTTCGATGGACGCATATTTTACTTCAATGATGCTTTTGGCGCTGATTATTAATTTTATATTTGCACCATTCCAAGAGTACTTTAATTACAATAAAAAAATATTAAAAAATATAAATATAAAATTATTAGCTAATTTATATAGTATTGGATTTACTATATTTTTAATGATGGGTCTGTATTTATTTATTAACGATGTATCAGATGATTATATTTACATAAAGCTAGCAAACCTCTTTATGTTAACTATAAATTTTCCGCTTGTATATTTACATTCATTGTTATTCGAATCAAAAAGGATGCACTTAATTTCGGGGTCAAATCTCTTCTTTTCAACTTCTCTTCTAATGATCATATTTATATTATCAACATCCATGAACATTAATCATCCCATTTTAACGATAAGTATAAGTAATTTAATAATCCAGTTTTCTATTTTCTTATTTTTTGTAAGGACACTAAGTAAGAGTGGCTATAAGATTGTTAATCAACCGAATGACTTTAGTTTATTATCCTTTTTTTCAAAAAAAATATTTCTATTAGTATCGTTTAATGCATTAATATTTTGTCCTTTTTATATTTTTTCTTTTTTAAATTTTTTCACAAATGAGGGAAATATAACTGCATTTTCATTAGCCATTAAACCTTTTTTAATATTTCAAGTTTTTATTACTTTTGTAATAAACGGTATTTTTTTTAATAATTTATTTAATAAGGAAATTGAGGATTATACAAAAATTTTTAATATAAACTTCAATAAGATTTTTAATGGCGTGATTGTACTTACTTTAATCATTCTAGGTTTGTCATATTTATTTATACCAACTATTTTAGAATTTATTACAGTACCTAAGGTTTTAAAATTATTGATTATTGAGGTTTATTTCTTGTCCATCATATTGCTTCCAATTATTTTTATGAATGTACTTTTTTTGAAGTTACTTACACTAAATTTTTTTGGTAAATATCTTTATTATTTTTTATATTTTCTTATTATTTTATTTATTACACTTTTCCTTGGGTTAATCGAAATTAACTCAGCATCTGATTATCTATCTTTTATATTTGTTATGAATTTAGCTCTTTTATTTTTATTATTATTGACAGCATTTTTTCATAAAATTTTTTCATTGTATTCTTTTATAATAATAATTATTTGTATTTTTTTATTTTTATCGTCTATCTTAACTTATTTATATGAGTTATATTTCGGAACTTTTTTATTCTTTTTCTTATATCTTTCCTTATTAATTACTACTAATTATTTAAATGGTGAATTTAAACTTAACACATGAGATCAATTAAAAAAAGAATATGTTTGATAGCTAACTCTGATATTTTCTTTGAATCCTTTTTAGTTCATCAATCAATAGTCTTATCTAATTATTATGATATTCATATTGTTATTAATTCAGATAAACTTGATAAGTTATCAAATCAATATCCAAATCTTTCTTTCCATCATTTCTCTATTCGCCGTAAAAAATTTTTCTTAATCTATGATTTAATTTTGTTTATAAAATTATTTTATTTTTTTTGTAAATATAATTTCGACATTGTTCATTCTTTTACTTCCAAAGTTGGATGTTTTTCAATGTTTATCGGATTCTTATTAAGGATAAAGAATAGACACCATACTTTTACAGGACAAACTTGGTGCAAAAAAAATTTTTTTTGCTGGCCTTTATATAAGTTTGCAGATAGGATTATTAGTTTTTTTTCAACCATTACTTTTGCAGATAGTAAGTCTCAATCTAAATATCTTTTAGATGAAAAGGTTGTTCATAAAAGTAAAATAAAAGTACTTGGAAATGGTTCTATTAGTGGAGTTGACTTGGGAAAATTTTATCCCAAAAAATCGTTAGGTATTAAAATTAGAAAAAAACTACAAATACCTTTGGATGCTTTTGTTTTAATTTTTGTTGGAAGACTGTGCATAGAAAAAGGAATTTTTGATTTAATAAATGCTTTTTCAATATTAGATAATAAAAATATTCATTTAATTTTTGTTGGTATGCTTGATGATGATATTGTCGAATATTTACCATCAAATAAAAATATTCATTATCTAGGTTTTAAAAAAGATGTCACACCCTTTATTAATGCCTCTGATTTACTTTGTCTTCCAAGTTATAGGGAGGGTTTTGGATCTGTTGTTATTGAAGCTGCAGCAGTTGGAGTGCCCTCATTAGTTTCAAATATATATGGTTTACAGGATTCGATTATTCACAATAAAACTGGATTGTTTCATATTCCTGCTGATCCTATTGATATTAGTAGTAAAATTAATCATATTTATTTAAACAAATCTTTTTATAAAAAAATGTCGAGTGATGCCAAATCTAGAGCGATTAAATTTTTTGATAAAGATCTAGTTATTAGATATTGGGTCAAATTTTACAAGAGATTTCTAAATGATTAAGCGTTTATTCGATTTTATTTGTTCAATATTTTTAATTATTGTTTGCTCTCCTTTATTTATAATTACTTCGATTTTCATTAAATTTACTTTAGGATCTCCTATTTTTTTTACTCAAAAGAGACCTGGCCTTAATGAAAAAATTTTTACTATTTATAAGTTTAGAACAATGAGTGAATTATATGATTCAGACGGAATTTTATTGCCTGATTCAAAGCGTTTGTCTAAGGTTGGTAATTTTATAAGATCTCTAAGTCTTGATGAGCTTCCTACATTACTAAATATAATTAAAGGAGATATGAGTCTGGTAGGACCAAGACCTCTTTTGATTGAATATCTTTGTTTATATAGTGAGGAGCAAAAAAAAAGACATTTAGTAAAACCTGGAATAACAGGTTTAGCTCAAATTAATGGAAGAAATCTCCTAGATTGGGAGGAAAAATTCAATTATGATGTGTTGTATGTAGAGAATCATAACTTTTTTTTAGATATAAAAATTTTATTTATTACTATAAAAAAAGTTGCACTTAGAGAGGGTATAAGCAGTCAAAATGAGATGACTACTGAACCTTTTACTGGCCGTAAAAAGAATGATTAATTATTCATTCTCCTTATTCGCTAATATATTTTTGTTTTTGAATACAACTTTTATTTAATAAAACATGACTAAACTTATTCCAAAATCAGAATTTTCACCTTGGCCTTCATTTTCAAAAGATGAAGCTAAATTAATTTCTGATGTTCTTATATCAAATAAGGTTAACTACTGGACCGGCAATAAAGTTAAGCAATTTGAAAATGATTTTTCAAAATGGACTGGAGCAAAATATTCAATAGCTCTCTCTAATGGAACTGCTGCATTGGATATTGCTATAAAAGCTTTGGACATAAATAAAAATGATGAAGTTATTGTAACGCCAAGAACATTTATTGCTTCTGTATCATCGGTCTGTAATGTCGGCGCTAAACCAATTTTTGCTGATATTGATCTTGATAGTGGAAATATTACAGCAGAATCTATATTAAAAGTTATTACAAAGAAAACAAAAGCTATTATCTGCGTACACTTAGGTGGTTGGCCGTGCGATATGGATCCAATTATGAAAATTGCTAGAAAGAATAAAATTAAAGTTATTGAGGATTGTTCTCAAGCTCACGGAGCTATATATAAAGGAAGATCTGTAGGTATATATGGAGATATTTCGACTTGGAGTTTTTGTCAAGATAAGATAATTACCACTGGTGGTGAGGGTGGTATGGTGACAACGAATAATAAAAAATTTTGGGATATTATGTGGTCCTATAAAGATCATGGTAAAAATTATAAAACTGTTTTTCAGAATAAAAAATTAAGTGGATTTAGATGGCTTCACGAAAGTTTTGGAACAAATTTTAGAATGACTGAAATACAAGCTGTTATAGGAATTTATCAATTGAAACAAATGAAAAAATGGACAAACATTAGAAATAGAAATGCCTCGCAGATAATAAATTCTCTTAGAGATTTTGAAGGAATTTATATTCCTTCTTTTCAAGATAAATTTAAGAGGTATAAACAAGATTGCGTTCATGCTTATTATAAATTATACATTTATCTTGATTCTTCCTATTTAAAGATATTAGGTTCAAGGGATAAAATTGTTGATCAAATAAATAAAGAAGGTGTACCTGCAAGTGGAGGAAGTTGCCCAGAAGTTTATTTAGAAAAGGCTTTTACTAGAAAAGGATTAAGTCCAAAAAAACGTTTACCAAATGCAATGAAAATTGGAAAACAATCAATTGCACTAATGGTACATCCGACCCTTAAAAAAGAAGAAATCGAAAAAACTATTTTTGTAATTAAGAAAATTATCACCAAAGCAAGAAAATAAACTAACGTAGTTTTGAGTACAAATATTTTATACCCTCAAAAACCCTAGAATCTCTTTCAATAAATCTTACCAAGAATTCCTTAGAGCGATCTGTAAGTTGATCAATTATAAATTCATTACCCATTCTGATTTTATAATTTTGGAGATAATGGTAAATTTGTTCTTTAGTATTTGCATTACCATTATCGGAAAACTTAGATACATGATAAGTAAAATTTGCATTCCTGTCATAAAGTGAATTGCAATCATGAAGTGTAGTTTTCATAAAGTTACCAATAAGAAGATCGTCGAATATCCTAAATTTTATTGCTGTTATTAAGCTATTTCTAGGTAAAGAAAAAGTAATGCCTCTTGTTGGTTTTCCCTCCATTTTTATAGTAAAAGTTTTACCTCCTACAACAAAACTAATAAAACCAAAAGATAGCTTTATCATTTCTTTTTCTTCAAAATAAGCTTTAATTATTTTTTTATCATATTTGGTAAGTTCATCGGACCAATTATCACCAAATACTTCAGGTTTTTTTGGATTTACTATAATTGCTTTTGAATCATTTTGATAAGTTTCTAAATTATTACAATCAACTGTGCTAAATTCAGGTATAAAATCATATTTGTCTGAAATACCCTCTCCAAAAGCTTCTTTGGGTGTAGTATATTTCTGTGCCCAAATTGAGTCTGTTCTTTGATATTGATGAAAAGAAGAGAAGGGAATAATATGATTTGAGTCCGTAAGATTTGCATAATAATTATATTGCTCTCCAACATTTAATTTTCTCGATGCCATCGGTTCAATAAACCTTCCATCCTCATCAAAAAAATTAATCATATCTGCATCACCATAACCAGCTAAAACTAATAGATAAGAATGCTCGTAATTTTTACTAATTTTTTTTATATAATTTGAACAACCTTTAACTCCTGCATCATTAAGGTTAATGAATAATTTTCCACATACATCTATTAGTAAAATTGAATCTTGAAGGTGATTAGTTATGCATTGTATTTTAATATTTTTTGATAATTGAACCCAATCTCTGTCTGGTAGAATATTTACATCATAATCTAGATCAGACAGATCATTAAAAATTCTAGATCCAATATGGTCAGGAAGAAGTATTTTTTTACCTTTTAATCTTTTAAGAGAATTGGGATTTAAGTGATCTGGATGACCATGAGAGAACCATATATATTTTGATTTAATAATATCTTTTTTAAGTTGACTAGGAATTCGGTGACTTAATATCCAGCTCCCAAAATATGCTGAGTCCTCATCTCCGTACCATGGATCAGTTGCAATAATTGGCGAACCATCATATGCAATAATAGTTGCATTGCCTGTGGTAGTAATCTTTTGCTCAGAAGAGTTCATAAAAAAATTTTCTATTTAAAACCATTATTTATTAATAAGTGGGAGTTATAATGATAACCTTTTGTAACCATACTAATTAAATTAATTTTAGAAGTTATAGGAGTGAAAATCGTAAACAAAAAATTATTATCTTTATTACACGATACTATCGTAGCTATCATAGCTATTGTTTTGTCATACATGCTCAGGTTTAATTTTTCAATTCCAAAAGTATATCAAGATCAACTATTATTTTTAATTGTTCCTATTATTTTGATAAGTTTATTTATAAATAAATATCACGAAATTTACAAAATATCTTGGCGTTTTATTTCTATATCTGACATTAAAAGAATAATGATAAGTGAAATTAACATTGTCATCATTTTGTATTTATTGGTTGCAAATCCTTTCATTAATATAATGAATTTAACAGAATTTAATAAGGTAATGCCATTTTCTGTTTTTATAATTTTTCCAATCCTACAATTTTTAGGATTAATATGTAACAGAATTTTATTTAGATTCATTACTTCGTCAAATAAAATTTCCAAAAAAAAAGCTACCAAAAAAAATATTATTTTAATAAATATTAATAAAAATACACCATCTATAATTAATGAAATTACTCAATCTTCAGATTGGAATATTGTTGCGATACTTGATAATGATGAGCAAATGCATAATAGGATTATAGAAGGAATAAGTGTTGAGGGATCTATTTCAAGTATTAGTAATTTAGTCAAACGTTATTCTATTGATAGAGTTGTGTTGTGTGGAGAACTTAAAAATTCAAAAGATGCATCTTTCTTAATTGAAATTACAAATAACTTAGGTTTAAAACTATTAACACTTCCTGCAACAACAAACTTTGTAAGTGAAAAATATACGTATTCATCAATTAGGCCAGTACAAATAGAAGACTTACTCGGAAGGGAGACTGTTCAACTTGATTTTAAAAATCTTACAAATTTTATTTCAAATAAAAATTGTTTAGTTTCCGGAGCAGGTGGTTCAATAGGGTCTGAAATTTGTAGACAACTAATAAATTTAAAACCAAAAAAAATTGTTTGTATAGATTTGTCAGAGGCATCACTTTACAAGATTGAACAGGAATTCAATTACTCAAAAGTTAATATTCAATATTTTATTGACGATATAAGAAATGAAAATAAATTAGATAAAATTTTTAAAAAAAATAAAATTGATATTGTATTTCATGCTGCCGCTTATAAACATGTTCCTCTTCTTGAAAAAAGTAATGTCGAAAGCGCAATAAGAAATAATGTATTTGGAACCAAGGTTATTAGTGACTTAGCAATTCAAAATAAAGTAAAGAAATTTGTATATATATCAACCGATAAAGCGGTTAATCCTAAGGGTGTAATGGGACAGACGAAAAGATTAGCTGAATTAATATGTCAAAATCATCAAAATAATAGTAAAGAAACCCTTTTTCTAATTGTACGATTTGGAAATGTTTTAAATAGCAGTGGTAGTGTCATTCCAAAGTTTAGAGAACAAATTGCAAGTGGCGGCCCACTTACTGTTACTCATAAAGATATTACAAGATATTTTATGTCAATTTCAGAGGCAGCTCAGCTTGTTATAAAAGCTTCACATTTGAGTGAAGGTAAGGAAATTTATGTATTAGAGATGGGTAAACCCATAAAGATATTTAACTTGGCAAAACAGATGATTAAACTTTCAGGATTTAAGGAGGATGAAATAGATATTATTTTCACAGGTCTTAGAGGAGGGGAAAAACTTTATGAAGAGCTTCTTTATGACGAAGAGACATCAATAAAAACTTCTCAAAATAAATTAAGAATATCTGTTGCAGAGAATTTCAAAAAAATAGATTTTAAACTTTTAGTCTCGTGGATTCAGAGCCTAAGCTCTAAGGATGAAAAATTAATAAAAAAAGAATTATTAAATTTTATTAAAAATTAGTTTTTTTTAATTTATTTTTATTAACAATTAATTTTGTTGGTTTACCTATTAAATCAAAAAGAATGGTTGCTCTTTTTTCACCATTATCTATTAAAAAAATAGCCTCAATATTTTTATAAGGACCTTCTTTTATAGAAACCTTATCACCTTTTTTAAATGCGCGATCTAATTGCTGGAAATGTTTTTTTTCCATTAATCTAATACTGTCAATTATTTCTTCTTTAATTTCTAATGGATCTTCACCAATTTTTAATAATTCACTTACACCGTAAGTCGATCTAATCAATCCAATATTTTTTTGAATGGAATTTTGAGTTATTTTTACAAATAAATATCTTGGGAATAAAGGCTTAATTAATTCTTTTATTTTATTTAAAGTAATCACTTCCTTTCTGAACTTAGGGAGATATGTTTCAAAGGATTGATTTTTTAAATTTGTTTCCGCCTTATCTTCTTGGGTTGCTTTTGAATATACGACTAACCATGTCACTTTATATGTAACTCCCCTAATTCATATATATCATTAATCTCTGCAAATATTTCAATATTACCCCAGTCTTCATTATATCCATAACCATAATTTGCTTTTATAAATCTTAGATTATTTTTCATTGCGCTTATTCCATCACTCAATGTATCACCAACAAAAAAAGCTTTTTGAAAATTATGATCTTTTAATAACAAATCTTTTATCATTTGTGATTTATTTCTTTGTTTTATTCCGCTATCAGAGCATTCAATACTTAAAAAAAATTCATCCCATCCTAGATGATTTATGATCTGCAAAGTTGGTTTTTCCCTTTTATTTGTAGCAACAGCTATTTTGTGTCCCATTGAAAAAAGTTTCTTTAACGTTCGTTCACTATTGATATAAGGTATTGTATTTTTCAAAATTTCATTATCATGTATTTTAATAAAATTATCAGTAAATACTTTTAAAGATTTAGCCTGTGAGTCACCTAAGATTTCTTTTGCTGTTTCCTCTAGAGGTGGTCCAATAACAACCTTTTTAGCAAAAACTAATCTTTCCGGTGCAATTTCTTTTGTTATTTTGAGAAAAGTCTCACGTACATGTTTTTCAGAATTGATTAATGTGCCATCAAAATCAAATATCCAATATTTTTTCATTTCACAAATTTATCCAGTCTTTGGAAATAATACTTTTTTCAATTCCTTCCAAGACCTTTGCATTCCAAATAGCATCATTCATACCTAGTTTTTGTTCTAATTGATTTAATGCTACTTTATTGAAGTGATTGATTTCTAATACAAAGTGATTAGCCTGCGGAACTATTTCTTCCTGCATTCCCGACCCTTCAGTGGTGTAAACAACTTTTGCAGTTTTATCCTCTGGCTGCCAAACAACAGGACATTTAACTCTACCAAATAGCCCAAAGGCCTCAAATTCTGACCTTCTTGTACATTCAAAACTAATATCAAAGGTGGCTCTTTTATTATTTCCAAAATCAATCATTCCAGTCGTTGAAATATCAGCGCCATGCTCGTTTAATTTAGCTGATGCGTAAACCTTAATTGGATTTTCTTTAAAACATTGTCGAAGAGTATGAACTGCGTAGGGTCCAATATCCCATAGAGCTCCGCCACCTTTTTTCATATTGCGATTTATTCGATAATATCTTGCAGGTTGAATTGGAAAGGAAAACATTGAATGCGCATAATTTACTTCACCCAATATATTTGATTTTATTATATTTTGAATGCGATCAAACTGTGGGTGAAAGGCATACATAAAGCCTTCCATAATTTTCACATTAAATCTCTTTGATTCCTCAAAAAGCATTTCAACTTCTGAAGATTTTAGCGCCATCGGCTTTTCAATGAGTACATGTTTTTTTGCTCTAATACACTTTAAGGCTATCTGAACATGTTCTTCATTTGCTAGAGGTATGTAAACGGCATCAATACGTTCGTGATTCACTATTTGATCAAGACCATTAAAAACTTGCACTGTATCTTCTAGATGAGGAGCATGCTTCAATAAGCATTCTTGTGCTGCGCCTTTTCTCCTGCTACCAATTGCAATTAAATCACCAAGGTCTGAACCTATAATGGCAGGCATGAGCCTTTCATTTACTCTTGCTGCCCCAACAATTCCCCATCGTATTTTAGTCATTTTTATCCCTATTTAATTGTTTTCCTATATGATCTTCTCCACGTAATTTTGCTAATTCGATTTGTTTTTGTCGCTCAATCACACTAGACCTTTTTTCATTTGTTAATTTGTTATAACAATATGGGCAGGATATTCCTTTAATGTAATGTGAGGAATTCATTTCATCTGGTGATAATGGGTGCCTGCACGCATAGCATTGGTCATATTTACCCTCATTTAATCCATGTGTTACAGCAACTCTCTGATCAAAAACGAAACATTCACCTTCCCATAAGCTTTTATCTTTATCAATGGTTTCTAAGTACTTCAATATACCTCCTTCAAGGTGGTAAACATCTTTAAATCCTTTATCAAGCATTAGAGAGGTTGCCTTCTCACAACGGATACCTCCAGTGCAGAACATTGCAATTTTTTTAGGTGTCTTAGGATCTAAATTCTCTTCAATAAAACTGGGTAGTTCACGAAAAGTTGAAGTGTTTGGATTTGTAGCATTCTTAAATGTACCTATATCCACCTCGTAATGATTTCTTGTATCAATTATTATCGTATTAGGGTCGCTAATAAGATTATTCCATTCTTCTGGCTTGACATATTTACCAACGTTTTTGGTTGGACTTACTCCATCAACCCCTAAAGCTACTATTTCCTTTTTTAATCTAACTTTCATTCTATAGAATGGGTTTTTGCTTGCCCATGATTCTTTATGCTCTAGTTTAGAAAATACACCGTTAAATAAACCCTCTTTCTTTATAAATATTAAAAAATCACGAATATTTTTTTCTTTTCCTGAGATTGTTCCATTAATTCCTTCATCTGCAAGTAAAATGGTGCCTTTTATATTGTTTGCTTCGCAAAAATTATAAACATGCTCTTGTATATTATTTTTTTTATCAAGAGTTACAAAGTGATAGAAGGCAACAGTAAGAAACATAGGGGCTTTGCTTTAAATATCGTTTATTTAATAGTTTAAAAATGTTATTTTAACGCTCTTTCATAAATAAATTAATTGTTTCGGAGAATTAAACATGGCAATAGAGCAAACATTATCAATTATTAAACCAGACGCTGTCGCGAAAAATGTTATTGGGGAGATATATTCACGCTTTGAAAAGGCTGGATTAAAGATTATAAAAGCCCAAATGATTCACTTATCCAAAGAGGAGGCAGAGGGTTTCTATGAAGTTCATAAAGAACGTCCTTTTTTTAACGACCTAGTTACATTTATGATTTCTGGTCCAGTAATGATTCAGGTATTAGAAGGAGAAAATGCTGTCTTAATGAACCGTGAATTAATGGGAGCTACTAATCCTAAAGAAGCTGATGCAGGAACCATTAGGGCTGATTTTGCTGATAGTATTGATGCCAATGCAGTTCATGGTTCTGATTCATTAGAAAATGCTAAAATTGAAATTGATTATTTCTTTGGTTAGAATTTTTTGGAAAACTTACTCGAATTTAATTTAAGAGAATTAACTAAATATATTGCCCCATATGGCCATAAGGCCTACAGGGCAAAACAGCTCTTAAAATGGATTTATAAGGTTGGTCAGAAAGATTTTAATCTGATGACTGATTTATCAAAATCCTTCAGGCAGGAGTTAAGTGAGATAGCTCAAATTAAGACACCACAAATCCATCTTGATCACTTATCAAGTGACGGAACGAGAAAATGGTTACTTGATGTAGGGGCCAAAAATGGTATTGAGGCGGTTTTTATCCCCGAAAAAGATCGAGGAACACTTTGTATATCATCTCAAGTGGGTTGTGCTCTCGAATGCACATTTTGTTCGACTGGAAGACAAGGCTTTAATCGAAACCTTTCATCAGCCGAAATTATTGGTCAGCTATGGGTGGCAAATAATTTGTTACGTGAGCAACAAAATTACAAAAGTTTTAAAATAGAAGATCGTATAATTACCAACGTTGTAATGATGGGTATGGGAGAGCCATTAACTAATTACAAGCAAGTCGTTCATGCCCTAGAAATGATGCTTGATGATAATGTTTATGGGTTAAGTCGAAGAAGAGTAACTTTATCAACTAGTGGTCTAATACCAGCAATTGATAAGCTTCGAGAGGATTGCCCTGTATCACTTGCAATATCCCTGCATGCACCTAATGATGCATTAAGGAATGAAATTGTACCAATAAACAAAAAATACCCACTAGAGGCTTTAATGAAGTCTTGTATAAGATATATTGACAAAGCACCCCGTGATTTTGTTACATTTGAATATGTGATGTTAAACGACATTAATGATTCTTTAGAGCAAGCAAAACAACTAGTTAGTTTAGTAAAAGACGTCCCTTGTAAATTTAATTTAATTCCTTTTAATCCCTTTCCTAATAGTGGATATACATGCTCAAGTAGAGCTAAAATTGAATCCTTTCAAAGGTTGCTAATGGATGCAGGGTTAGTTGCGACAATCAGAAAAACAAGAGGCGATGATATTGATGCTGCTTGTGGACAATTAGCAGGCCAAGTTCAGGACAAAACAAAAAGAACACAAAGAATACATCTAGCATGATTAAAAAAAATACAACACAGGTTATGGTAGGTAATATAGCTGTTGGTGGTGGCGCACCAGTTGTAATTCAGTCTATGACAAACACAGACACATCTGATAAAAAAGAAACCGTAAGTCAAATCTTAGATTTATGGAAAGCAGGTTCGGAAATTGTAAGGATAACAGTCAATGATGAGGCTTCAGCAGCACAAGTACCTGATATAAAAAAAGATTTACTTGATAGAGGATGTGATGTGCCTCTAGTTGGTGATTTTCATTTTAATGGTCATAAACTTCTCAAAAAATTTCCTGAGTGCGCATCCTCTTTAGACAAATATCGTATAAACCCAGGGAATGTTGGTAAAGGTAGTAAAAGGGATGAGCAATTTTCAATGATGATAAAACTTGCCATTGAATATGACAAGCCAATAAGAATTGGGGTGAATTGGGGAAGCCTGGATCAAGATCTATTGAAGGTTTTGATGGATGAAAACGCAGCATTAAAAAGTCCATTACCATCTGCAACTGTTATGAAAGAGACATTAATAAGGTCGGTACTGGATAGTGCGATTTCTGCCGAATCTATAGGTTTGCCAAAAAATAAAATTATCGTCTCATGCAAGGTAAGTGATGTGCAGGATTTGATTGAAGTATATACAAATTTGTCAAAGCGTTGTTCATACCCATTACATTTAGGTCTTACAGAGGCAGGCATTGGTTCTAAAGGCATAGTTGCCTCTGCTGCATCCATGGGATATCTTCTTCAACAAGGTATTGGAGACACAATCAGAGTATCTTTAACGCCTCAACCAGGCGAACCAAGAACTACAGAGGTTACAGTTGCACAAGAATTACTCCAGACTATGGGCATTAGATCATTTACCCCCTTAGTTATTGCATGCCCAGGCTGTGGTCGAACTACTTCGACTTATTTTCAAGAGTTAGCCGGTGATATTCAATCCTTTTTAAGAAATACTATGCCTGAATGGAAAAAAACTTATAATGGTGTTGAAAATATGTCTATAGCTGTTATGGGCTGTGTTGTTAATGGCCCAGGTGAATCAAAGATGGCTAATTTAGGAATTAGTCTTCCAGGAACTGGTGAAACTCCTGTGGCCCCAGTTTATGAGAATGGCAAAAAAACAGTAACGCTCAAGGGAGATAAAATTGGTGAAGAATTTAAAGAAATTATCAATTTATACATAAAAAATAATTTCCCAAAGAAAACATGAGTTAATTTATGGCTAAAAAAATACAATCAATTAAAGGTTTTTATGATGTTCCTCCTCAACGTCAAAAGTTATGGCGATTCATGGAGTCAAAAATTTTATCAGTGCTTGACCAATATAGTTATCAAGAGATTGGTTTACCTATGTTGGAATCCACTGATTTATTTACTGCTGGAGTCGGGACACATACGGACATTGTTGAAAAAGAGATGTATAGCTGGACAGATCCATTAAATAATGACGATTTAACACTGAGACCTGAGGGAACAGCAGGCTGTGTCAGAGCTGTAATTGAAGGGAGCTTAACATATAACGGCCCAATTAAATTATTTTATAGAGGGCCTATGTTTAGGCATGAGAATGTACAAAAAGGTAGACAACGCCAATTTCATCAAGTAGGTGCAGAGGCTTTTGGTTATGGCGACGCATCAAGTGATGCAGAACAGATTTTATTATTAAAACGCCTCTGGAAGAATCTTGGCCTGAATAATATAGAGCTACAGTTAAATACAATTGGTGATCCATCAGATAGAAAGTTATACCGCAAAGCATTGATTGATTATTTCGAAAAAAATAAATCAATGTTGGATGATGATGCGCAAAGAAGGCTGTATGAAAACCCTCTTCGAATCTTAGATAGTAAAAATCCAAAAATGCAGGATATGCTTAACAATGCTCCAAAATTAAAAGATTTTATTTCCAATGATAGTCTCAAACATTTTGATATGTTATGTAACATTCTTGATAATCATAAAGTGGAATACAGTTTAAATGACCGATTGGTGAGGGGGTTAGATTATTATAATCGTACTGTATTTGAATATGTAACAGCTGATTTGGGAAGTCAAGGTACTATTGCTGGTGGAGGGCGTTTTGATTATTTGGTTGAAAAATTGGGAGGAGACAAAACACCTGCATGTGGATTTGCTCTTGGTCTTGAGCGAATAATATTGTTATTAGAAACCAAGGAGATCACTCATCATATTAATCCTGATATGTATATTCTAAATCTAGGTCATGATGCTAGGGGTAATGCTTTTAATATTGCAGAATTATTGCGTGATCATAGCTATAAAGTTGCTGTAAATTTGGAAGGAGCCAGTTTTAAGTCACAAATGAAAAAAGCTGATAAAAGTGGAGCAAAGATTGCATTAATTCTTGGAGATGACGAAGTGGTTAAAAAATCTATTAAAATTAAACTTCTTCGAAAAGAAGTGTCACAAGAGGACGTTTTACAAAGAAATCTTTTATCTTACTTAAAGAGTATTAAATAATTGAATAAAGACCTTTTAGAAATAAACCAATTAACTATTTCCCCAAAAAATAATCCACAACTGCATTTGGTGGATGATATTTCTTTTCATCTTAAGAAAGGAAAAACTACTTGTATTGTTGGGGAATCAGGGAGTGGCAAGAGCCTTACAGCATTATCCATTATTAAGCTTCTCTCTAAACAGCTTAGTGTATCTGGAAAATTCTTTTTTAATGGAGAAGACATTACCAGTATCCCTGAAAAGGAAATGCGTTTAAAGCGTGGTCAAAATATTGCGATGATTTTTCAAGAGCCAATGACATCATTAAATCCAGTTTTAACAATTGGTTATCAAATTCAAGAGGCAGTAAAGGTTCATCACAATCTGGAAAAAAATCAATTACAAAAAAGAACTGACGAGTTACTTGATTTAGTTGGAATTCCATCAAATAGGGCTTCAAGCTTTCCTGATGAATTATCTGGTGGTCAGAGACAAAGAATTATGATTGCAATGGCTATGTCTTGTAACCCAACTTTGTTAATTGCAGATGAGCCTACTACTGCATTGGATGTTACTGTTCAGGCACAAATACTTGATTTATTGGATAATTTAAAAGATAAGCTAGATATGACTATGCTATTTATAACGCATGATTTTGGTGTGGTAAATGATATTGCTGACGATGTTATTGTCATGTTTAAGGGTAAAATTGTCGAACAAGGAAGTGTGAAGAACGTATTATCCAAGCCAAGCCACCCATATACAAAAGCTTTATTAAATTGCGTTCCAGATTCAGCTGGTAAGAAGGTTTTAAAACCAATTAATTATGAAAAACTATATAAGATGATGGCAAAGTAATGAAAAATATTTTAGAAGCAAAAAACTTAGTAAAAGAATATAGTCAAACCCAAGGTTTTTTTTCAAGAACTAAGAATATTATTCGTGCATTAAGCCATGTTTCAATATCTATTGAAAAGGGTAAAACTCTTGCTGTTGTTGGTGAATCTGGAAGCGGCAAATCTACTCTTGCAAAAAGTCTTATTAAGCTAATCGAAGTTGATGATGGATCAATATACTTTGAGGGTGTCCATCTAAATAGTTTGACCTCAGCTGAATTAAAGTCCACACGAAGAAATATTCAAATGGTCTTCCAGGACCCTTATGCTTCACTTAATCCAAGGATGAAAATTAAAGATATTCTTGAAGAACCGTTAATTATTCATAATATTGATGAACCTTCAGGTCGACAAAAAAAAATAAAACAAATGATTATTAGGGTGGGTTTAGAAGAAGATGATCTTAAGAAATATCCACATGAATTTTCAGGCGGTCAACGACAAAGAATTGGTATAGCCAGGGCGCTAATTTTAAGCCCAAAGTTAGTTATTTGTGACGAACCTGTTTCAGCTCTTGATGTATCTGTCCAGGCACAGATAATTCAGCTTTTAAAATCACTTCAAAAGGAGTTTGAATTAACTTATTTATTTATCACCCATGACTTACGAATAGTAAGACATATTGCTGATAGAGTGTTTGTTATGAAGGAAGGTGAATTAATGGAGCAAGGAAAAACTGATATAATTTTCAATAATCCAAAAACTGCCTACACAAAGGAGCTTTTAACTTCAATCCCAGGTAATCGTAAATTAAAAAGGAATAAATAATGGCTGTAGACATAGACGATAACGAACAAAATGAAAAATTAAGAGATATATGGACCAATTATAAGAATTTCATATTAATTGGCTTAGGTTTTTTGCTGGCCTTATATTTTGGCTTCACTTTTTTAGCAAATCAAGAGACTAAGCGCAATGAGGTGGCTTCTCAATTGTATCAAGAAATTTTAATCGAAAAAATTGAAAATTTAGAAAATATTCAACTGAAAACCAACTCTTTAAAAAAAGATCATTTGGCTACTCCTTATGCTGGAAGGGCATCACTTCACCTCGGTCAATTATTTGCGAAGTCCAATAAGTATGAGGAATCGATCAATGAATTAAAGTGGGCATCAGATAAAGCAAAAGAAGTTTCTATTCAATCTCTTGCTAGATATACGCTAGCTCTCACATATATCGCGACCAAAGATTATAAGAATGCAAAAATAGCTGCTGAAAGCATCGCTAGCAATGGGTTTAATGCACTCAAAATGGATCTTATGGGTGATATTTATTTGTTGGAGGGCAATGTTGATAAGGCAAAAGAGGCGTTTATAACTGCATTGGAATTTTATAAAGACAAGAATGAACTTGCTCAAGTCATCCAAACAAAGATTGATGCCCTTGGCAAATGAAATATATATTTGCTTTATTTATAGCACTTATTACTTCATCCTGTTTTTTTGGACCAGTTAAGGAATTAAAGTATCAAATTGAGGATTCTTTTGATGAGGGTGAATCTTTAGCAGAACCAAATAAAATTTCAAATTTTGCGCAGACTAAATCTTTTGAAATTATTTGGAAGTCACAAATAGAGAGTAATCCAGAACATAAAACTCACCTTTTTCACGCAAAAGATACTTTATTCGCAATATCTTCAAGTGGTAATTTATCGGCATTTAATGTTGAAGATGGGCTTATTAAGTGGTCAAAAAGCTTTAATGTCGAAGTCTCCTCTGGATTATCAGGTAATGATTCAGTAGTAGCCTTCACCTCTAAGGATGGTTATATATATTGTGTTGATTTTGACGGTAAACTTCTGTGGAAATCATTTTTTGGACGCATACTATCGCCCCCGCTTGTTTTAGATGAATTTATGGTTTTAAGAAGAGATGATAACTTTTTTGCTTCATTAGATATTTTAGAGGGAAATACAGTTTGGAATTATCAAGCCCCAAGCTCATCATTAACCCTGGATACTCAAGGAAAAATGATTTTTTCTGACGGGGTCATTTATTCCGGACTTCCTAATGCAAAATTAATTGCACTTGAGGCGGCTACAGGATTTTTAATATGGGAGGCTACTATTTCGAGACCGAAAGGAACCTCAGATATTGATAAATTAAACGATATAACTAGCCAACCTGTTATTGATAACTCCTTAATTTTTGTAGTTTCTATGAATGGAGATGTTGCTTGCCTAGATCGCAAAACCTCAGAAGTATTGTGGACAAGACCTTTATCAAGTTTTGTCGGTATAACAGATCATTTAGATGAGGTCGTAGTAGTGCATCAGACAGATTCAATTTATTCTCTTAATAAATTAACTGGTAAATCAAACTGGAGAAATGGAAAATTGAAAGGGAGATTGTTGACAGCGGGAATTATTATCGATGATTTTTTTATAACAGGTGATTTTGAAGGATATTTACATACAATTGACGTAAATACTGGTGTTCTTGTGGGAAGACTTCTTCTTGAATCTAAGGAAAAGATTTTAAATAATCTTACAAAAAATCTAGACGATAGTTTTTACGCAATTAATGCTAAGGGATTGATTTATAAGCTTAAGTTAGTCGATGTAGATATTCCAATTGAGAATACTGAGACAGAATCAAATGCCGAGAATGATGATATTTCAGAGGAATCTACAACGCTTAAATTATTTGATAAATTAAAAGAAAAAATTCTTAATTAACTGATGATTACTATTGCGATAGTCGGAAGACCTAATGTTGGAAAATCCAGTTTATTTAATCGATTAACTAAAAGTAGGGATGCCTTAGTAGCAGATGAACCTGGCCTTACAAGAGACAGGCACTACGGAAAATTTAAAATTGAACAATCACAATTTATACTTATTGATACAGGTGGATTTGAGCCTAAAAAGAAAGTAGGTATAGCAAAAGAAATGGCATTACAAACTAGGCTTGCTATAGATGAATGTGATCTTATCTTATTTGTGGTGGATGCAAGAGAGGGACTTCATCCAATTGATCAACATATTGCCGATATAGTTCGTAAAAATGATAAGAATAAAATTCTCTTGATCAACAAAGCAGAGGGAATGCAAACTGAGATGGTATGTGCAGAATTTTATTCATTTGGTTTTAAACAAATTCTACCCATATCTTCTGCTCATGGGGAGGGCATAAGTCTTTTAAAAGAGATGATTATTAATTTTGATTGGCAAGAGGAACCAAGCGGAATAACAAAAAATATTCCAAAAATTACTATTGTAGGAAGACCTAATGTTGGAAAATCAACATTAACAAATGCTTTGTTGGGTGAGGAACGATTTATAGTTTACGATGAGGCGGGTACGACGCGTGATGCAGTATCTGCAGAATTTGTATTTAATAAAAAAGAGTTTATTCTCACAGATACTGCAGGTATTAGAAAAAAAGGAAAGGTAATTGCTACTATTGAAAAGTTTTCTATCATAAAAACACTTTCGTCCATTGAATCTTCCAATGTTGTAATCCTTGTTATTGATGCATCTGGAGGAATAGCTGTGCAGGATATGCATTTAATTGGTTTTGTCTTGGAATCTGGTAAGTCAATCGTTATTGCAATAAATAAATGGGATTCTGTATCTGCTTATGAGAAAGAAAAAATTCAAAATGAAATTGATCAAAAATTACTTTTTGTTAATTTTGCTGAGAAAGTTTTCGTTTCCGCATTAAAAGGATCTGGATTAAAATTATTGATGAATTCTGTAATAAAAGCTTTCAAATCCTCATCTCTTAAGTTCTCGACTCCTCAAATAAACGAGGTTCTTTCTAATGCAATTCAGACTCATCAACCAAAAATAATTAAAGGTATTAGGCCTAAGCTAAAATTTGCTCACCAAGGTGGTTTAAATCCACCTACAGTAATAATTCATGGAAATCATTTAAAGGAAATTAGCAAAGATTATATAAGATATCTTGAAACTTTCTTTCGTAAAGCATTTGAGCTGGTTGGCACTCCGTTAAGAGTAGAATTAAAAAGTGGGAGAAAT
>CACEEB010000010.1 GCA_902558495.1 uncultured OM43 clade bacterium
ACGCTATTCTCTCTGGACTCCACCAATAACCGTTATATATTAACGCAGCATACCTAGGCATAATATCGTCTTTAAGATGGGCAACCTCTCTATCAAGAGTTAATGACTCTATAGCTCTATGGGCTCTCAAAAGAATAGTACCTCCAGGAGTTTCGTAGCAACCTCTTGCCTTCATCCCAACATATCTATTTTCTACTAAATCTAATCTTCCAATACCATGCTTTCCACCTAAATCATTCAAACTTTCTAATATTTCATGTGGAGCTTTGTTATATCCATTCAAGTTCACCGGGTCACCATGCTCAAAACCAATAGTGATCTCCTCCGCCTCGTCTGGTGCATCTTTTGGGCTTACAGACCATCTCCACATAGACTCCTCAGGAGCATTCTTTGGGTCTTCCAAGTGCCTACCTTCGTATGAAATATGCAAGAGATTTGCATCCATACTATATGGACTTCCTCCAGATTTATGTTTCATCTCAACAGGAATAGCATTTTTTTCGGCAAATTTAAGTAATTTCTCCCTACTTAATAGATCCCATTCTCTCCAAGGTGCAATAATCTTTATATCAGGATTAATAGCATAAGCTCCCAATTCAAACCTAACCTGATCATTTCCTTTTCCTGTAGCGCCATGAGATATTGCATTACTTCCAGTCTCATTAGCAATTTCAACCAGCCTTTTCGTAATTAAAGGTCTTGCAATTGATGTTCCTAATAAGTACTCACCTTCGTAAATGGCATTTGCTCTGAACATAGGAAATACAAAGTCTCTTACAAATTCTTCTCTTAGATCCTCTATAAATATCTCTTTAACCCCGGCTGATGTTGCTTTTGCTCTAGCTGGTTCTATTTCCTCCTTTTGGCCAAGATCTGCTGTAAACGTTACTACCTCACATTTGTATTCTTGTTGAAGCCATTTAAGAATTACTGAGGTATCTAAGCCTCCTGAGTACGCAAGCACAATTTTTTTAATATCTTTAATCATTTCAATTACTTTCCTAACAATAAATATTCAAGTAATGCTTTTTGAACGTGCAGCCTATTTTCTGCTTCTTCCCAAACAACACTTTGATCCCCATCAATAACCTCCGCAGTAACCTCTTCTCCTCTATGAGCAGGTAAACAATGCATAAAAATCGCATCTTTATTAGCTAATTTCATCATGTCTTTATTTACCTGCCAATCTGCAAAGTCCCTTATTCTGTCTTTTTTTTCCTCTTCAAATCCCATGCTTGTCCACACATCTGTAGTGACAATATCTGCTCCTTTCGTTGCATCCATAGGGTCTTTAAACTCTTCGAAATGATCGTTTCCTAATAGGCCAACTCTTTCAACTTTTACTTCGTATCCAATAGGTGTCGATACATGCACATTAAAATCTAATAATTCAGCTGCTTGAAGCCAGGTATTACATACATTATTAGAATCTCCTATCCAAGCAACAGTTTTACCTTTAATAGACCCTCTTTTTTCTATGAATGTAAAAATATCAGCCAATATTTGGCAGGGATGATATTCGTTAGTAAGGCCATTAATAACAGGAACTCTTGAATTATTTGCAAATCTTTCAATAATATCCTGTTCAAATGTCCTAATCATAACTGCATCGCACATTCTAGAAATAACTTGCGCCGCATCTTCAACTGGCTCTCCTCTACCTAATTGGGAGTCTCTGGTATTTAAATATATTGCATTGCCCCCTAATTGATGCATTCCAGCCTCAAAGGAAAGTCTTGTTCTTGTGCTTGCCTTCTCAAAGATCATCACTAAAGATCTATCCTCAAGTGGCCAATATTTCTCATAGGCCTTGTACTTTGATTTGATCCATTTTGTTTTTTTAAAAATAGTCTCTAACTCTGAGGAAGTTAAGTTATTAAATTCAAGAAAGTGCTTAACAGCCATTTTTAATTTTTCTCTATAAAATTGATAATCAATGTGCTTAATTTATCCACTAAAAATTGAGATTCACTCTTATTTATAATTAATGGAGGTAACAACCTTATAACATTATCAGCAGTTACATTTATTAATAGCTTTTCATCTAAAGCTATTTGAATTAAATCATTACATGGAACAGATAGCTCAACACCTAACATCAAACCAATATGTCTAATTTTTTTAACCAGTTTATACCCCTGAAGGTTTTTTTCTAGTTCTTTGGCTATAAAATCCCCTTGGGTAATTGCATTCTCCATAAGAGACTCTTTTTTAATAACTTTCAGTGTTACTGATGAAGATACACAGGCTAAAGGATTCCCTCCAAATGTTGATCCATGCTTTCCTGGGACCATTAGATTGGATGTTTTCTTGTTAGTTATGCACGCACCAACGGGTACTCCAGACGCTAATCCTTTTGCAAGAGTTACTACATCAGGTTTAATTTTACTATGCTGAAATGCAAACCATTTCCCTGTTCTGCCAATCCCACATTGAACTTCATCGAAAATTAAAAGCCAATTATTCATATCACAAATTTTTCTAAGATTGGAAAGATAGTTACTCAAGTTTTTAGGTATATTGATTCCGCCTTCACCTTGAATTGGTTCTAACATTATGGCTACAATATTATTATTTTGATTCGCAATCTTTTCTATTGAATCAATATCATCATAAGGAACTCTAATAAAGCCAGGCATTAAGGGTTCAAAACCAGCTTGCGCCTTTCTACTTCCTGTTGCAGTCAAGGTGGCCATACTTCTGCCATGCCATGCTTTATCCATTACTATAATGTCAGGAGAATGGATCTTTTGTTTATGACCGTGAAGTCTTGCAATTTTAATTGCTGCTTCATTTGCTTCACATCCTGAATTACAGAAAAAAGCTGAGGATAATTGAGAAAGATCTGCTAATTCTTCTGCCAATAAAGATTGTTCCTCTATATTATAATAATTGGATACATGAATTAACTTGGATACTTGCTGAGTTAGAGCATTAACAAGCGCTGGATGATTATGACCAAGAGTATTAACAGCTACCCCAGAAAGTGCATCAAGATATTTTTTACCATGTTTATCGAACAGCCATACTCCTTCTCCTTTTTCAAAAGAGACAGGAAGTCTGTTGTAAGTATTTAATAAATTATTATTTTTTTTTAAATTCATAATTAGAAATAAAAACGGCGACTTAAAGCCGCCGTTAGAAAATTAGGTGGCTTTATAAACCAAGCAATGCACGATGTGACAAACCATTTGTCATTAAAAGTAACATTGGTATGGATAATAATGTGTTCGTTCTTGATGCTAATAAAGCAACTCTTCTTGCCTTACCTTTCTCCTCGTCAGTTGCTTTTTTCATACCTAAAACCTTTTGTTGGTTTGGCCATATAAGAACCCAAACATTAAACAACATAATTGTTCCGAACCAGGAACCTAAACCGATTGCTTCGTATCCATTTTGTAATAAAAATGCATCTGAGAAATTTGCACCAAGTAATGCTGCTCCAGCAAGCCATGTTGCTAATGCTGCCCATCTAAACCACAACAATGCAAGGGGAGCTACGTGCTTGGTTATTCCGCCAGCACTTCCATCAGCTGCTGCTGCTTTTAAGGCTGGAACTTGAACAAAGTTAAAGTAATATAAAAGTCCAATCCAAGCGATACCAGCAACAGCATGGAACCATCTCAGGATGCCATAATAAATAGATGCTGGAGAGGAGGCCAAAGCAAATATAACTATTACACTAAGAATCACACCAGCAATGATTGTGCCCTTAATTGAATCTAGTGGATTGTTCATATTAAAATATCCTTTTATATAACTCTTTTAATTTTAAAGATATGATTATACTTAAACTTGTATAATTAATATACTCCAAATCAATTTATTTTAAATATGCCAAAACTCCAAAAAGGCTTCCTTTGGATGCTCATAGCCACATTATTTTTTTCCATCATGGGAGCATCAGTCAAATTAGGAAGTAAAAATTTCTCTCCAATTGAGCTAGTATTTTATCGCTCTGCTGTAAGCTTATTCTTTATTATCTTTATCATGAAAAAGAATAGTGTGACATTTCATACAAATTTCTTGATACTTCATATGAAAAGATCTTTAGTAGGTTTTTTCTCACTTATCTTATTTTTTTATGCGATCACCCATCTCCCTCTAAGTACAGCAATATCATTAAACTATACATCCCCACTTTTTGTAGGACTTTTATTACCCTTTATCCTCAAGAGAAAGTTTAATTTTAAAATTTTCTTAATGATTTTTATTGGATTTATAGGAGTATTTTTTATACTAAAACCATCTTTTCATGATCAAAGCTTAATTGCAGGTTGTATTGGTATTCTTTCGGGCCTTGGGGCAGGAGTAGCTTACCTTTATGTAACTCAGTTAGGTCAACTCAAGGAGCCTGACGCTAGAACAGTATTTTTCTTTACCCTTATATCGACGTTAGGCTCAGGTATACTTCTAATCAATCAAGATACATACACTCCCTTAATATCTGATTTTTATATACTTTTATGTCTTGGAGGATCTGCAACAATCGCTCAGATTGCAATCACGAGAGCATATCGTATTGGAAATACTTTGGGCAATGCTAGCCTTTCTTATTTGACTATAATTTTTTCAGCACTTATTGGAATTTTATTCTTTAGGGAAATGATTGATTTTTTTAGTATATTAGGAATGCTTCTAATAATTGGAAGTGGAATTTTCGTTTCTATAAAACAATCAAGGTTCAAGTAACCCACATCGAATCGCAATTAAAGCAATCTCAGCCGAATTATTTGCATTTAATTTCTGTTTAATATTATATAAGTGTGTTCCTACTGTTCGTGGGCTTAAGCAAATTGTTTCTGCAATTTCATTAGTACTTTTTCCCTTAGCAAGTGCAATAAAAACTTCAAATTCTCTATCTGATAAAACTTCAACTGGATTATTTTCTCCAGATAGCTGGGTTATTGCCATTTGTTGAGCAATGGATGACTCTAGGTATTTTGTGCCTTTTTGAACTGACCTTATGGCTTTAATAAGTTCTTCTGCAGCACTTCTTTTTGTTAAATAGCCTAAAGCACCGGCATTTAATGCTCTTTTTGGATGTACCGAATCTTCATGAGCAGAAAGTACAAGAATTTTTGCATTTTTATCATGAGCCAATATCCTTTCAATAGCTTCTAATCCTCCTATACCTGGCATAGTTATATCCATAATAGTGATATCAGGATTGTGTTCTTTGTAAGATTTAATACCTGCTTCGCCAGACTCTGCCTCAGCTATCACATCCATATCTTGCTCTGAGTCTATAAGCATTTTAAATCCCATTCTCACCACTGAATGATCATCGACTAATAAAACTTTCATGTTACTCATAGAGCTCCTATATATCCAATGGGATAGAAATATTAATTGACGTACCCTCTCTTTTCACGCTTTTAATAGAAATATTTCCATTTAAAGCTTTAACTCTCTCTTGCATACCAATCAAGCCAAATTGCTTTGTTTTATCTAGTAATTTAGTATCAAAACCAATCCCGTCATCTGTAAAATTTAATTTTAGGTCTTTTTTATTATGATTCAAGCTTATTGTTATATTTTTTGCATTTGCATGTTTAAAACAGTTATTCATTGCTTCTTGAATAACGCGATAAATATTAATATTTATGATTTCGCCCAAATGATCAAGCTTATCCCCTACATTTAAATCAATATTAATTTCTTTATTTTGGGTCTGGTAATTACTTATCATATCTTTTAATGTCTCACTTAAACCTAAGTTATCTAAAGCCCCGGGCCTAAGCTGTCTTATAATGCTATGCATCCCGTCATAGATTTGATTTGCCGCAGATGTTACCGAGTTTGCAGCTTCCTCAATATCCTTATTCTTTCCTTTTGTGCGGTTCGTTATATTTGCTGCAAATATCTTTATAGCTGAGACATATTGACCTAATTCATCATGCAACTCCCGAGCTAGGCTTCTGCGCTCATCTTCAATATGATCTTGTATGATGGCAGTTAATTCTCTATTTTGTCTCAATTCCTTTTGTGATTTTTTGGCCAGCAATTTCTCCGAAAGGTCCCTCATACTAACAATATCCCCAATTATTTTATTGGTTTTTGTATCAATCAACGGGGATGCCGAAATTGATACATCAATTAATTTACCGTCTTTAGTTAATCTTTTAGTTTCATAGTTAGTTATTGATTTTTCTTTCTTAAAAATCGTGAGCAGTTTTTGAAAATCTTTTTTAAGATCTGATGGAACAATTGTTTCTGCTGATTTACCAATAATTTCGTCCCTTTTATAACCAAATATAGTCTCCGCAGAATGATTCCAAAAAGAAATATTTAAATTTTTATCATGCATAATAATTGCATCCGCAGTTTGCTCTGCAATAGATGCGAGTCTTTGATTTTCATTAACTTTTGCTTCAAGTGAATCGCCCATTTTATTAAAGTTATTAGAAATAGAGTTAAATTCTGGTAATTCAAATTTTGGTAACCTTATATTCAAGGATCCACTACCCATTGATTCGATTGCTTTTAGCATTGGCTTGATTGGTTCGAGCCATTTTCCCAAGAGGAAGTAAATAAAAATATTGATCATAATCAAGCCAAGGATTGCTATATAAAAAAGTCTGCTCATCTCAACCCAAGCTTCTTTGATTGTTCCAATTGGGCTAGTCTCTACAATAAGCCTTCCAAATCTTATGAGGCGACTATTAATATTGGGTTCTGGAGCTAAAAACTTAACAAACCACTTTGGGGGATGCGTATTTTTTCGGTAAGTACTTTCCGGCGATTTATAAAGCAATTTACCTTGAAGGTTATATAACGAAATTCTATTACTTCGAACATAACCTAAATCTTCAAGAAATCTCTGCATGACTATATGCGTATCACCCCAATCTGGATTCTGAACCGAGCTTATAATAACTGAATCCAAAAGCTGTAAAGTTACTTTATTCGCCGCCTCAACTCCCTCATCAATAGATTGTTTAGAGGCAAATATAAGAATGATACTCAAAACTAATATGAATGAGACCATGATCATGGATATTAAAACATTAAGTCGAAGTCTTAAAGGCATTATATTTATATAGATTTATTTTATTTTTCTCAGTGAATACTTGTATCATAAGCCCTTAATATTATACAAGTGCAAAAAACATTATTTTTACATTTAACGTTAAAGACTAAATAAATGTTTTATTTTTTTATCAGTCTTCTTTATCATCTGTAAGGGTAATATTAAATTAAAGGTAACTACTAAATGGGTATCGAGTCTATTAATAATGAAGGAAGAGTATTTAATCCAAGTGATGAAACAGTAAATACAGCCAATGTATCAGGTATGGATAGTTATAAAGTTATTTGTAAAAAATTTACAAATAACTATGAAGAAAGCTGGGGGGAATTGGCCCGTGAGCTTTTATTATGGGAAAAACCATTTACAAAGATTCTAAATGAAGACAGAGCTCCTTTTTACAAATGGTTTGAGGATGGAAAAATAAATGCCTCATATAATTGCTTAGACAGGCATCTAAAAAAACAACCTAATAAATTAGCATTTATTTTTGAAGGTGATGATGGTTTTATAAAAACTATTACCTATAAGGATCTATATCATAAAGTTTGCGAGTTTGCCAACGGACTCAAAACTATAAACTTAGATGTTGGTGATAGAGTTATCATTTATCTTCCTATGACTATTGAGGCAGTAATTGCTATGCAGGCATGCGCACGCATAGGTCTTACTCATTCTGTCGTATTTGGTGGTTTTTCCTCCAAAAGTATCCAAGAGAGAGTGATTGATGCTAAAGCGAAGCTAATTATTACTGCAGACTATCAATTTCGCGGTGGAAAAAAAATACCACTTAAAACTACAGTTGATGATGCAATTGCTATGGGAGGATGTACAACTGTTCAAAATATTATTTCCTTACAAAGAACTGAAGAGGATATTAGTCTAAATCCAGATGATATTTTGTGGTCTGATTTAATCAAAAATCAAAAAAATGAATGTGATCCAATTTTTGTGGATGCCGAACATCCTTTATTTATTTTATATACCTCTGGATCAACAGGCACACCAAAAGGTGTTCAACACTCAACTGCAGGTTATCTTCTTCATGCAATGAATACTTCCAGGTGGACTTTTGATTTAAAAGATGATGATATTTATTGGTGTACAGCTGATGTTGGTTGGATAACTGGTCACAGCTATGTGACTTATGGTCCAACTGCTGTGGGTGCTACACAAGTAATCTTTGAAGGTGTCCCAACATATCCAGATGCAAGTCGGTTTTGGCAAATCATTGAAAAACACAAAATCAGTATATTTTATACCGCACCTACAGCTATCAGGGCACTTATAAAGGCGTCTGAAGTAGATCCTGAAACTCACCCAAAACATTTCAACTTGGCATCCTTAAGATTGTTAGGGACAGTTGGGGAACCTATTAATCCAGAAGCTTGGATGTGGTATTACAAAGCAGTCGGCAATGAAAAATGTCCGATTGTTGATACATTTTGGCAGACAGAAACAGGTGGACATGTAATTACTCCTTTACCAGGAGTGACTCCCTTAGTTCCAGGTTCTTGCACGCTTCCATTTCCTGGAATAGATATTGATGTTGTTGATGAGACAGGTAAAGAATTAGAATGGGGTAATGGAGGATTATTGGTAATTAAAAAACCATGGCCCTCGATGATAAGAAATATTTGGGGTGATCCAGAACGATTTAAAAAAAGCTATTTTCCTGATGAGCTAGGTGGAAAATTATATTTGGCGGGTGATGGGGCTGTAAGAAATAAAGATAACGGTTACTTCACTATAATGGGAAGAATTGATGATGTGCTTAATGTGTCAGGTCATAGACTAGGTACTCAAGAAATTGAATCTGCACTTGTTGCAAATAATCAAGTTGCTGAAGCGGCTGTAGTAGGTCGCCCACACGATGTTAAAGGAGAGTCGATAGTTGCATTCGTTGTTTTAAAATCAAAAAGGCCTGACAGCAGTAATGTTAAAGATATTATTTTAGCCCTAAGAGAATGGGTAAGTAACGAAATCGGACCGATAGCTAAGCCTGATGAAATTCGCTTTGGTGATAATTTACCTAAAACTAGATCAGGTAAAATTATGCGACGCCTTTTAAGATCCATCGCGAAAGACGAGGAAATTACTGCTGATGTTTCCACTCTTGAAAATCCAGCAATATTAGACCAACTTAGGGAAAAGATATAATATATTAAAGATTAAATCTGTTTTGCATGCAAAACACATCAAGGTTTTTTTTAATTCTACCTCATAATTAATTAACGCATTTATACAAAATACTATGACCGATTTATCTTTGGCACAAAAATATATCCTAAGTCCAGCTGGACTTGCAAATCAGGATCTTGATTCAATTCTTGATAAAATGGTTAGCAATACCATTGATTATGCGGATTTATACTTTCAATACTCTAAAAATGAATTCTGGTCATTAGAGGATAGTGCCGTAAAAAATGGAAGCTTTTCAATAGACCAAGGAGTAGGAATGCGCTCTATAGCTGGAGAGAAAACAGCTTTCACGTATTCCGATGAAATATCTTTAGATGTCCTAGAAAGTGGCACAAAAATTGTAAAAAGTATCAATGCAAGTAACCAACATTCCTCATACACAGATCAAAAGAAAAAAGGTAAGCATAATTTATATAATCCAATCAATCCCATTGATAGTATTGAAAGTGCTGAAAAAATTATACTTTTAGAAAAAATTGAATCTATAGCAAAAAAATTAAATCCTCACATTGTCAAAGTATCTGCATCCTTAGCATCTCAATTTGACGTCATTCTTATAAAAACTTTTACCGGAGAGCTAATAGAGGATATTAGGCCTTTGGTTAGGTTATCAATAAGTGTAATTGTTGAAAAAAATCAGCGAAGAGAACAGGGTTCTGCTGGAGGTGGTGGTAGATATGCATTAGATTATTTTACTGATGAAGTGCTTCACGAATACGCATCGAAGGCAGTAAATCAAGCAATAGTCAATCTTGATGCAATGCCTGCCCCTGCTGGTTCTATGACAGTAGTTCTTGGTTCAGGATGGCCAGGGATTTTACTTCATGAAGCTATTGGTCATGGTTTGGAGGGTGATTTTAATAGAAAGGGTACCTCAGCATTCAGCGGAAAAATTGGAGCTAAAGTTGCTAGTCCTGAAGTTACTGTTGTAGATGATGGAACAATTCCAAATAGACGAGGTTCCTTGAATGTGGATGATGAAGGAAATACCACCTCAAGAACCACTCTCATAGAAAATGGTAAGTTAGTTGGCTATATGCAAGATGCAATGAATGCAAATCTTATGAATGCATCGGTTACAGGAAACGGTAGAAGAGAATCATACGCCCACCTCCCTATGCCTAGAATGACAAATACATTTATGCTTAATGGTAAGCATGAACCAGAAGAAATTATTAAATCTGTAGACGATGGAATTTATGCAAATAACTTTGGTGGTGGTCAAGTGGATATAACTAGTGGTAAATTTGTTTTCTCTGCATCCCAAGCATGGGTCATTAAAAACGGAAAATTAATCCATCCAATCAAAGGAGCATCGATTGTGGGAAACGGACCTGAAATTCTTAATGAAGTGAGTATGGTAGGTAACGACATGCAATTAGACACAGGCGTTGGTACATGTGGTAAGGATGGACAAAGCGTTCCAGTTGGTGTTGGTCAGCCAACATTGAAAATCGACAACATCATTGTTGGCGGAACGAATTAACTTTAAAAGCTTTATTGGGTTACTTTACTCGATTTTTATATTCAAATGTTCTAGTATCGATCTCTATTTTATCTCCAGTTTCACAAAATAAGGGCACCATTAACTCAAAGTCTGTGCTTATTTTGGCTTGCTTGAGAACTTTTCCTGAAGTTGTATCACCCTTTACAGCAGGTTCAGTATAGGTAATTTCTCTCACAACTGAATTTGGTAATTCAACAGAGATTGGTTTATCCTCATAAAAAACAACATCACACTCCATACCATCCTCTAGAAACTTTAAGGCTTCACCCATATTATCTTTCTCAATCTCGTATTGATTAAATTCTGCATCTAAAAATATATAATTTGGCTCGGCAAAGTAAGAGAAGGTTACTTCTTTTTTTTCTAAAATAATTAAATCAAATTTATCAGTTGCCTGAAATATAGTCTCAGTAGTATTTCCTGTAAGTAAGTTCCTCATCTTCATCTTAACAATAGCTGCGTTTTGTCTTCGACCAGATTTTGAAACATTATATTCGGATTTATGAACTACCATTGGAGACGAATCAACCATAATGACATTTCCTACTCTTACCTCTTGTGCAGTTTTCATTTATTTTATCTCTTTATTAAATTATCGGAGGATTATACTTCAATTTTTTGAGAATAATTTATAGGATTTCCATCACCATCAGTAGTACAAGAACATCACCATCAGTAGTACAAGAATGGAAAGCCAAAACAAAGCGTAAGGAAGTACATAGTCATGCCAATGATTTTTTTTCGGTATTTTCTAGTACCACAATGTGGGCAAGCCTTTGCAAAGTGAGGGACATCTCCACCACATTCTATACACTTAACTATAGAACGATTTCTAAAATATTCAGCTCCACAAAGCCCAACTATTATTAGTCCAATGATTACTAAAGTACTCATATCATTCCACTTATATCTTTCAAGCTAGAGCAGTTGGTAAAATAACTGAAAAGCTATTATTGTTAACAAAACAATTATTACTGCACCTAATTTACACAGAATATCCGTATTGTCTTGAATATTTTGTAACAACGATGCATGGGTCTTAAGGTCTCTTAATTCTTTATTTTTTTCTTTATCCATAATCATTCCATACCAGTTTGTTTTAGTTTCTTTTGCTTCTCTTAATAATATCTAATACTTAATATCTAAAATAGAGTAAACGCGCTCACCATCTTGTGTCTTAATCTCAATAATATCATCTACACTTTTACCTATTAATGCCTTTGCTAAGGGAGATATCCAGCTTATGTAATCTGTTTGATGATTAATTTCAACCTTACCAACAATTCTAATTTTTAACTTGGATTGTTTTATCTCATCAAATAAAGATACATAAGCACCAAAGAAAACTTTATTTTTATCTATTTGATTATCTAAATGAACAATGCTCGAATCTTCTATATTAGTTAACAAAAATTTTATTCTAGCGTCAATTTGCCGTAACTTTTTTTTCCCATAAATATAATCTCCATTCTCACTACGATCTCCGTTTCCTGCAGCCCAACTTATAGTCTTAACTAATGCGGGTCTTTCGTTTTTTATTATGTGTGAGAGTTCATCCTGAAGAATCTTAAAACCCTCTGCAGTTATGTAATTTTTTTCGTTTACCATTTTTAAAAACCTTAACTTAATTACAGGTTACAATAAAATTTCTATGATGAAAGAATCCTACAACTATGTAATATGTGAAAATGAGAATCAAGCCTATGATATTCGGCTCACCTTTAAAAAACAATCAAAAAATAGTGCATTAAAGGTGCCCAAAATTGAAACATTAGATATTTGGTTAGCTAATGCATATCAAGATTATCTGTTGAATGAAAGTACCCATAAGGAACTGTACCTACTTAACGGCATAGAAGAAAAAATTATATGGGAAAAGATCATAAAAAATGATCTCAAAAAAAGACAAGACAATACAGTATCTGATATTACGAATATTGCTCAACAAGCAATTAACGCAAATAGGAATATATCAACATATGAGATAAATGAGGCTGAGCTTAAACAAAATATAACCTATAAAGAGCCAAAATATTTTTTGGATTGGAGGCAGAGCTTTAAAAAAGAATGCATCGAAAAAAATCTTGCCACTAAATATGATTTTATAAGTATCTTTACTAATTTACAGCAAGACAAAGAAATAATTAAAGATGAAAAAATACTATTCATAAACCTAGACACAAATAAAAAAAGCCATCAAAAGCTATTTAACCAGTTAAAGCAGGTAAATATTGTCAGTAATGACTTGGATGAGAATAAATCGAAGGGACATGTTAATTATCAAGGATACCAGAACTATGAGCACGAAATATCTGCTGTCATAAAGTGGATCAAAGATAAATTATCAAAAAATCAACAAAAATTACTAATAATGTCACCAGCACTCGAAAAATTTCAAGTAAAGATTCAAAATGAAATAGATAGAAATATTCAACCAATAATTTTTAAAGATATTCGATCTGAGAGCGTTACTAATTGCAGCCTCAAAAGGTCATTATCAGCAGAACCGATAATTCGTGCTGCCTTAATTTTAATAAAATTAAATGAGGAAAAACTTATACCAATAAAGGAAATATGTGAAATTTTGCTATTTAATAATTGGATAGATAATAAAACTGTTATAAGCAGAGAATATTTAGCACATCAACTTACAAGTACCAAAAAAAAGTTTATCTCGTTATTTGAACTTCAAAATCTGTTAAAAGCACCATTACATATAAGGCAAGATGGAGAGCGCAAAATACTTCAAGATACCTTCAATATAATACAAAATAATCGTAAAAACTGGCATAAAAAAAGGGACAGTTTTTATTGGAGTGAGCTTATAACTCAATATTTGAAAAAATTAAAGTTTGGTCAAATTAATAATTTATTATACTTTGAAAACAATAATTTAAAATATTTTTTTAAGGTAATTAATTATATCAATTCAAGTAAAATTATTACTCAAAATTTAACACTTAATGAGTACTCTACCTACCTTGAATATTATTTAGAAAATTATATTCCTAGCCAACCCAACGAAGATGCATTTATCGATATATATGGCTTTTATGAAAATCCTACGAATGAATACGATGCAATATGGTTAATGAATATGAATGATAATTTCTGGCCAAATAAAGAGGGATTTAACCCCTTTTTATCAAAAAAATTACAGGATAAATATAATTTATTTAACGATACATATAACAATGACATTTATTCCCATAAGATAGAGAGGTTATCAAAATTAACGTCGCAATTAACAATTTCATTTGCGCTTAAGGATAACGATACCTTATTAACTGCATCGCTTTATAAACCAGATATAGTACAAATTTTCGCTTTAAATGAAAAAAAATCATCATCACTTATAAATAATCAACACTTTATCGATGATTATCAAGCAACTCCAATAAAAGTCATTGATGAAATAATGATTAAAAGTGGGAGAACCTGCCTTGAAAATCAAAAGAAATGTCCAGCCTGGGCCTTTTATGCCAATAGATTAGGTTGTTCAATATATCAGGTAGATGATCAGGATGAAGTATCAAGAACAGCGGAAGGAATTCTAACTCATAAAGCATTAGAGCTATTTTGGCAAAAATTCAAATCCCTGGATTCATTGTTATCAATAGATGAATTAACGCTTAAAGAAGAAATTAGTATCTGTATTAGCGTTGCTTTAAAAGAGTTTGCATCGGATCATAGTGAAATTGATAGTCGGCTTTTATTCATGCAGCGTAAACACTTGGAAAATTTACTTTTTAGATGGCTTTCTGAGGAAAAAAAACGGCCTAAATTTAGCATCAATAATCTAGAAATGTGGGCAGAAGTTAAAATACATAAGCTTAAATTTAAAGTACGTGTAGACCGTATTGATAATATTCACGAAAAATATCATTTATTGATTGACTATAAAACAGGGAAACAACCTACCACAAGAAAAGCTCTATTTTCTAATGATTTAACAGACCTACAGATTCCAATTTACGCATGCTTTGTGCCTTTAGATAATCTTATTGGCGTTGCAATTGGGCATATGAACCGGGATAAAATTAATCTTTATGGCATAACATCTCCAAATGTAGAAATCATTACAAAACAACTTAGCTCTAAAATTGATCATCCGGACATTAATGATTGGGAAAGCTTATTATCTTTGTGGCAAAAACACCTTGAAAAACTTGCTGAACAGTTCTTATCTGGAGATGTTTCTGTCACTTTCAATGAAAAAATAGATTTTACTTATTGCGATATATTGCCGTTGTTAAGATTAGCTGAAAAAAAATATCAGTTTGAACAATATGAATAAAAAAATTCAAAGTCCTCTTGATCAAAACGTGAGGGAAAAAGCTGTAGGCAAGGGCTCCTTCATTGTGCAAGCACCTGCAGGGTCAGGAAAAACATCATTATTAATAAAACGATTCTTAAATTGTTTGTTAGAAGTTCGATCGCCAAAAGAGGTAATAGCGCTTACCTTTACTAATAAAGCTGCTTCTGAAATGGAACAACGATTAAAGCAAGTATTAAAGGGTGAGGTTAAGAATCAAGAAATAAAAGATTTAGTTAAAAAAATATCAAAGCAAGCATTAATTAATAAATGGAGCGAGAACTATATTGACTCTCTTATGGTAATGACAATTGATAAGCTTGCCCTCAAATTAATTCAGCAAACGCCTATTTTAAGCAAATCAGGAGTAAATTTCTTAACCGATGAAGATCCCGACGAAATATATAGAGAGGCTATCAAAGAATCAATAACATCGTATGCGGATAATGATACGTTATTTAAGTACTTTAATTATGATTACCATAAACTAACAGAACAATTATTAATACTTATTAAAAAAAGAGATCAATGGCTACCGATAATAAGTTCTTTTGTAACTAAAAATGATGTAGATATACAAGAACAATATACAAGATATTACACAAATGAAATAAAACATTGGGTGAAACAAAAAATTGAGCCCATATTCTCAGAAAAGGAAATAATAGAGCTTGAAATAATAGTAAATTATTCTGCAGACAATAAGGAAATTTCAAAGACAGATAAACTAAGGTACTCAAAGAATCCAGAATTTTGGTTTTACTTTCGCGACTTAATTATCAGCAAGGATGGCAAAACAATACTAAAAAGATTTACACATACAAGTGGATTTCCATCAACCGATGATGGAAAGAAAATAAAAAATAAATTATTAAATATTTTAAGTAAAAAAAATAATAAAATCAATATTTTAGTAGAATTTTATAATGTTGTTTATACAGATAAAATACAAGATATATTCCCCATTATTATAACATTTAGTACACTACTAGTAGATATGATTGCAAGGCTAAACGAAAAATTTAATACCCAAAGAGTCGTCGATTTTACTCAAATAATGGGTAACGCGGTTGAGGCTTTAAGAGATACCCACCTCCCCCTAATATTAGATCAAAATATCTCTCATATTTTGATTGATGAATTTCAGGATACCAACGAATCCCAACTTAATTTTTTGGAGCTTTTAACAGAAAATTTTTCTGGAAATACTCATAAATCTTTTTTTGCTGTTGGTGACCCCATGCAATCTATCTACAGATTTAGAAAAGCAGAAGTAGAAATTTTTAGTAGGGTTCAAAAAATTGGTATTGGCGATTTAAAACTGCAATCACTTTCTCTTAAGGTTAATTTTCGCTCAAACAAAAGTATAATAAATTGGCTTAATAATAATTACTCTAAGGTATTTCCTACGCAAAATATTGCTGATGAAGGATCAATACCCTACTCTAGTTCTGAATCAAATGATAACAATACAAATCAGGGTATTTTTCTGAACCCTCTAATATCATCTGCTGAAACTAAAAAAGAATTATATGAGGCTGAGTCTTTGTATGTTTTAGCCTTAATTAAGGATATTAAAAGGGAGAATGATGATGCTGATATTGCCGTTCTTACAAGATCGCGAACACATCTTAATGAATTAATAACTTTAATAAATAAAAAAGATTCTTCTCTTCCAATAGATGCCATTGAAATATCAAAAATTCAGTCAAACCAAACCTTTCAAGATATTTATTCTTTAACTAAAGCTTTATATAGCCTAAACGATAGAGTTAATTGGATATCCATCCTAAAATGTCCTTGGTGTGGATTAACCGTTAATGACCTTGCTTTATTGTTCGAAGAGGATCATAAATCAACAGTATGGGAGATCATCAATAATAAAACCAAAACAAATAGATTAAATAAGGATAGTCAAAAAAGATTATATTTTTTTATTAGTATTATTCAAACTAATATTCAATACCGTGGAAGGGTTGCACATAGATATTTCATAGAGAGTATTTGGAGACAATTGCATGGTGAGGAATCAATGATTGATACAAATGATATTAAAAATATTGACCTCTTTTTAGATTTATTAGATCAATCTAGCAATACATTATCTATTGATTTCTTAAAATTAGAGCGATTAATTAAAAACTTATATAAATCAGAAACAAGTACAGAAAAAAATCCAATAAAATTTTTAACCATTCAAAAATCCAAGGGATTGGAATTCGATTGTGTAATTATTCCCAATCTTAATAAAGGTAGCAGAACCGAAATACAAGATTTAATACTTTACGATAAATCAACTTTATCAATCAAGCATCCAACAAACAATAAAAATCTTCATACCTACCATTCTTACAAAGAGAAAAAAAGACTAGATAATGAAAAAATACGATTGCTTTATGTTGCAATTACTAGAGCTAAAAATAAATGCTATCTAATAGGAACTATAAAAAAGGATGGGGATAAACTTATTCCTAAATCAGGGACATTTATGGAGATCTTATGGCCATTTATGAATGATAAATTTACAGAAATTGATGTTCCGGAATCAATACATAGCTATGAAGATTTTATTCCCAAACTTAGAAGATTAAATAGTGACTTTTTTACTAAAATTAATCCTGTCACCAATAAAAAGGATATTGAATTAATTACATTTTCTTACTCATCTAATAATCAAGATATACAAAGATTTACAGGAAATATTGTTCATAAATATTTAGAAATTATAATTAAAAAACAATTAGATATAGATATAATATTAAGTAATAAATTAGGTTATATTGAATCACTCTTTATTGCTCAAAATTACAATAAGGATGACATTGATATAGCCTTAAATGTAGTAAAACAATCTATAAAGATGCTCAAAGAAAGCATAGATGGACAATGGATTTTCCAACATCATTTAAATGATAAATCTGAAGTGCATTATCTTTTAGAACAAGAACATACTTTTAACCACTTAATTCCAGACAGAAGTTTTATTGATAATAATGTTCAATGGATTGTTGATTATAAAACCCCTTTTCTTCCAATTAAAGATCTTAGTGGTGAAGCCAAAAAACATCGCTCACAACTTAATTTATATGAAAATATTTTTAAGGATGATGACTTGATGATTCAAAAAGCTATATATTTTGCTCCGCAAGGGAGGTTAATTAAACTGTAATCTCGTTTATTGTTTTGGTAATAAATTTTACTCGCCTTGCAACATCCTCCTCTTCTAATAAGATTTTAATCTTATCAGGTCCATTCATTTTAAATCTTTGATCATTTTGTAATAAATCAATTATTTTTATTGGGTCAATATCTGCATTTTTTTTAATTGTTATTTCTGATTTTCGCTTGCTAGAATCAATTTTCATGACTTCAGTTGATAATATATTTATTCTTAATTCATGAAATAAAATTAAATTGACTGTCTGTAAAGGCATTATTCCAAATCTGTCGATTAATTCTTCTTTAATGCTTTTAAGCTCATCTTTACTCTTACAACTCGACAATCTTTTATAAATAATTAGTCTTTCGTTAGTATTTGGGCAATAGGTCTGAGTAAGTATCGTAGGGGTATGTAGGTTTATCTCTTTATTTGATGTAATGGGCGATTCTAAGTCAAGTTTTTCACCTTTCTTAAGCTGCTTTATTGCGTTATTGAGCATATCTATATAGAGGTTGAACCCTATCTCATGCATCTGTCCACTTTGATTATCTCCTAATAGCTCTCCTGCACCTCGTATTTCTAGGTCGTGCATGGCCAAATGATAACCAGCTCCTAAATCCTCCATTAATTGAATTGCTTCTAATCTTTTTTTAGCATTTGAAGTAAGTTTTCTATCCTCATCGATTAGCAAATAAGCATAGGCTTGGTGATGAGATCTACCTACCCGCCCTCTTAGCTGATGCAATTGCGCTAGCCCAAATTTATCCGCTCTATTCATAATGATCGTATTTGCCGTAGGAATGTCAATTCCAGTTTCTATAATCGTTGAGCATAAAAGTATATTTATTCTTTGTTGATGAAAATCTTGCATAACATGCTCTAACTCCTTTTCCCTAAGCTGACCATGAGCAACACCAATTTTTGCCTCAGGAAGAAGTTTTGATAGCTTCTCAAACATTGATTGAATGGTATTTACCTCGTTATGGAGAAAATAAACCTGCCCTCCACGATTAAACTCTCTTAAAACTGCCTCTTTTATGATCCCTTGGCTGAAATTAACAACGAATGTTTTTATAGATAGTCGTTTTTGTGGGGGTGTAGCTATCACAGAAAATTCTCTAAGACCTTCCATTGCCAAAGATAAAGTCCTTGGTATAGGGGTTGCGGTAAGTGCCAGCACATCTACGTTTTTTCTAAAAGCTTTAAGCTTTTCTTTTTGCCTGACACCAAACCTATGTTCCTCGTCAATAACTACCAAACCAAGATCTTTAAATTTAACATCTGGCTGCAAGAGACGGTGCGTTCCTATGATGATGTCTATTTTTCCCTCGTGCAATCGTTGCAATGACTCATATTGTTGTTTCTTTGACTTAAATCGTGATATTTCTTCAATTTTTATTGGCCACCTTGCAAAACGGTCACAAAAATTATCAAAATGCTGTTCTGCTAATAAGGTAGTTGGTACCAAAACTATTGCTTGCTTTCCATTTAGAACGGAAATAAATGCTGCTCTAAGGGCCACTTCTGTTTTACCAAAACCTACGTCTCCACAGACTAATCTATCCATAGGTCTGGGGGACTCCATGTCCTCCACAACTCGCTCAATCGCATCCTTTTGATCAGCAGTTTCTTCAAAAGGAAATCCATCAACGAAAGCATCATAATCATTTAAGTTTATTTTTGAACTCACTCCTTTTTGTAATGATCTTTTCGCATAAAGATCAAGTAACTCGGCGGCAGTGTCATGAATTTGGGTAAGTGCTTTTTTCTTTGCCTTTTCCCAAGAACCACTTCCTAGTTTATGAATTGGAGCAGATTCAATTGGTCCTCCTGAGTATCTGGAGATTAAGTAAAGCTGAGACACGGGGACGTAAAGTTTATCCTCTCGCTCGTAATGCAATTCTAAAAACTCATTTATCCCCTCGCCATAATCTAAATCAACTAATCCTTTATAGCGTCCTACGCCGTGTTGCTCATGAACTATTGGATCCCCAATGCTAAGTTCTGTTAGGTCTTTAACTATACCGTCACTTGAGAAACTTTTATTTCGCTTTGATTTTTTAATCTGTCTTACAAAGTTTGGGAAAATTTCATTTTCTGTAATTATCAAATAGTTACTATATGAAAAACCATCGTGCAAAGGTCCTGCAATAAGGCAGACCTTTTCATGTGAATCAATAAATGCATTCCAATCCTCCACTAATTTAAATTGTATATCTGACTGCTTCAATAGATCTGCTAGAGATTCTCTTCGACCGAGTCCTTCTGCACACAACAGGATTCTTTGAGTACTTTTACTGATTAGCTTTGACAGTTTATGTAATGGAGGAGATTCGTCTCTGTCAATTGCAATGTCCTTAATAGATTTAATACGATCCTTATGTTTTTTAATTTGAGTATAATCTTTGATCTTTTTAAAGAATTGATCTGGAGGAATAAGAAATTCGTTGGGTTCTAATATTGGTCTTTCTGTATCGTAAGCATACAGGCGATACCTGCTTGCTGTTTCAGACCAATAATCTGATGCAGCTTTTGCAGTATCGCCTAAAAGTAGGACTGCATCTTTGGGTTCAATATAATCAAAAATAGAGTTTGTTTGCTCAAAAAATAAGGGCAAATACCATTCCATACCTGCAAAAGGAGTGCTTTTGGTAATACTTTTATATATTTTAGATTTAGATAAATCACCCTCAAACTTTTCACGGTAATTATTTCTAAAAATACCCACACCCTCATCATCAAGCGGGCACTCTCTTGCGGGTAAGAGCTTAATTTTATTTGTTGGGTATAAGCTCCTTTGCGTATCAACATCAAAGGTTCTTATAGACTCTATTTCATTATCAAAAAAGTCAATCCGATAAGGAACAATAGATCCCATTGGAAAAATATCAATAATACCCCCACGCATTGCGAATTCACCAGGATTCATAACTTTTTCAACATATAGGTATCCATTATCGACCAGCCTATTTTTAAAAGCATTTATATCAACTGCTTGGTTTGTTTTAAAATTAAAGCTAAATTTTTCGATATAGGAACGTGGTGGCAACAAATGTAGGGATGTGGAAAGGGGTAATAAATTAATATCGAATTCTCTTTGTGTCATTTGATAGAGTGTTAGTAATCGCTCCGATATTAGATCTGGATGCGGAGATATTTGATCATAGGGTAAGGTTTCCCAATCAGGAAAGTGGTTTACCCTAAGCTTTGGATAAAACCATGATATTTCTTCCTTAAGCCGAATAGCCTCAAATACATTACCTGTAAAAATATTAAGTGATTGTTTTTTTGAGCTAAGATGCTCGTAAAAAATCCTACCAATCTCAATGCTGTGAGAGGTATTAGTATTAATAAAGAAATTATTTTCAGAAAAACTATTCACTTAAGAGACTGCTATGGATTGCTATCTAAAATTAAGGAAGTATTATAAACATGAATTGACAAAAAAATGGGTAAATAAATGAATGATAAAGATCTGGTGGCTCATGAGGCACTTAAATACATAAAAAATAACAGTATTGTCGGTCTTGGGACTGGGTCTACAGCAAATCTATTCATTGAAGCTTTAGCACAAAAGATACAAAAAGAGTCATTAACAATAAAGGTGGTTGCGAGCTCAACAGTCAGTCAAATTAAAGCATTGGAGTGTGGGCTTGATTATATATCCCTGGATCAAATCGAAACTATTGATACATATGTAGATGGGGCAGATGAGGTAACAAAAAATTTAGAAGTATTAAAAGGGAGGGGCTATGATCTTCTTCGAGAAAAATTATTAGCGCAAGCGAGTGATCAATTTATAGTTATTGGGGATAAATCAAAAATGGTCTCTAAAATCGGTGAAAAGTTCCCAATTCCTATCGAAATTACGCCAATTGCATGGAAAATAACGAAAAAAATTATCCAAAAAATTGCTGTAAATTGTGTTTTAAGGCCAAATAATGCTGGAGATGCTTTTGCTATTACATCGGCTGGAAATTATGTTTTAGATTGTCAATTTGAATATCAAAACCTGAAAGATCTCTCTAATGAGATTGCAAAAACGCCTGGTGTAGTTGAGTATGGTATTTTTCAGGATATCGCAAACGTTGCACTAATAGCAGAAAATAATCAAATCGAAACTATTACTTTGGGAGCTTAAGGATTTTCTCCCCGTCCATATAGACGGATAAAACCTTAGGAATAGTGACGCTACCATCTTCACGTTGATTATTCTCAAGAATCGCCACCAACGTCCTTCCTACCGCTAAACCCGACCCATTTAAAGTATGTAAAAGTGTATTTTTCTTATCGGAATCTTTAAACCTTGCTTTCATTCGTCTTGCTTGAAAAGACTCACAATTAGAAACAGAGGATATCTCTCGGTACATATTCTGTGATGGAATCCAAACCTCTAGATCATAGGTTTTTGCTGCGCCAAATCCCATATCTCCTTTGCAGAGCTCAACGACACGATAAGGAAGATTTAATTTTGACAAAATATTCTCAGCATGCTTAACCATCTCATCCAATACTTCATATGAGTTATCTGGGTGGCTAATTTGGACCATCTCAACTTTTTCAAATTGATGTTGTCTTATCATACCTCGAGTGTCTTTACCATATGATCCAGCCTCTGACCTAAAACAGGGGGTAAGTGCGGTAAATTTTAATGGTAAATGTTGCTCTTCTTGTATGCTATTACTTACAAGATTGGTTAAAGGAACCTCTCCTGTTGGGATTAAATACAAATCACTCTCATCGTTACCCCTTTTAGTTACAAACAAATCCTCTGCAAATTTTGGTAACTGGCCTGTACCAATTAATGATTCAGTGTTTACAAGAAATGGTGTGTAACATTCCTCATAACCATGCTCATTAACTTGGATATCAAGCATGAATTGTGATATGGCTCTGTGAAGTTTTGCGATACCCCCTCTCATAACGACGAATCTTGAGCCAGATAATTTAGTTCCTAAATCAAAATCGAGGCCCAGGAATTTTCCAACATCCACATGATCACTAACTTTGAAATCAAATATTTTTTTGGTACCACATTCTCTAACAACGATATTATCCTCGTCAGTTATTCCGTCAGGAACTGAGGGATGAGGTATATTTGGAATTAATAATAGAAAATCATTAATTTTTTCCTGCAACTCTGAAAGTTCTACCTCTAGGGCTTTTAATTCACTAGATGTCTCGCTTACGAGCTTCATCAAACTATCCGTATTACTCCCTTTTGCTTTTTCCATGCCTATTTTTTTGGAATTTTCATTTCTAATTTCTTGAAGTTCTTGTGTGCGAACTTGAATTTTCTTTCTTGATGCTTCCAGCTCTGAGAAGGCTTCAGTATCCAAATCAAATCCACGTTTCTTGAGTAAATTTGCCACTCCAATTACATCATCTCTTAATAAATTAATATCAATCATAATTTTTACTTTCTTTTCTTATATTCTTTGTCCAATGATTCTAAAAATTCTTGCTTCTCACTTATTTTCTTCTCTAAACCTCTTTCGGTTGGTTTAAAGAACTTTACAGGGTCCAATTCATCGGGAAAATATTTTTCCCCAGCAGCATACCCATTAGGTTCATTATGAGCATAGCGATATTCTTTACCGTAGTTTAAATCATTCATAAGCTTTGTTGGAGCATTTCTAAGATGTATTGGTACATCATGATGATTTTGGTTTTTAATAAATGCCTTTACATCATTGTATGCAACGTAAGCACTATTACTTTTCGCCGCCATAGCTAAATAAATTACTGCATTACTTAAAGCAAGCTCTCCCTCAGGATGGCCAAGTCGCTCATATATTTGGTAAGCTTCAAGTGCCATCGTTTGCGCTCGTGGATCAGCTAATCCAATATCCTCAACTGCTATTCTCACAATTCTTCTTGCTAAATAAAGAGGGTCTGCACCCCCATCAAGCATTCTAAAAAACCAATAAAGTGAAGCGTCCGGATCAGACCCTCTCACTGATTTATGCAACGCAGATATCTGATCATAAAATTGATCTCCTCCTTTATCAAATCGCCTTGCTTTGTCGGTAAGTATTTTTTTAACTACATCCTGAGAAATTTCTTTTTTACCATCAACCTTTGATCTATTTATTGCCATTTCAATGAGGTTTATAAGCCTTCTCGCATCTCCAGATGCATAATTTAAAAGCATAAGCTTTGCTTCTTGCTCCATGGAATGACTATTTTTATATGATAAAGCTCTATCTATAATTAGTAATAAGTCCTCTGTATTAAGGGCTTTTAATAAATAGGATTGGCATCGACTTAATAATGCAGAATTGACCTCAAAGGAAGGGTTCTCTGTAGTTGCCCCAACAAAAATAATTAAACCCGACTCTATGTGAGGAAGAAATGCATCTTGCTGACTCTTGTTGAAACGATGTACCTCATCAACGAATAAAATAGTTTTTTTGTTCTGTTGATCTTTTGCATATTTAGCTCGCTCAATAGCTTCACGAATTTCCTTTACCCCAGATAACACGGCAGATACTGAAAGAAATTCTGATTCGGAGGTATTTGCTATAACGCGAGCAATAGTTGTTTTGCCGACACCTGGTGGCCCCCACAAAATCATTGAGGGTAAGTTACCTGATTCTATAGCTACTTTGAGAGGTTGTCCCTCACCCATTAATTCAGATTGACCAATAATATCATTGACATTTTTTGGTCTTAATAGCTCTGCTAAAGGCTGTTCTTGGTTATCATCCATTTAATTTTTTATTACATCAACATCCTCAGGAACATTAAAAAGAAAAGATCCCTCGTTTATTTCCTTATTACTTTCAAGCTGATTAAAGTGTATCTCAGTTCTATGTTCCAAATTATCTAAAATATGCATTTTAGATAAAACGCTATCATCAAAAGATATTGTTACTTTTTTAAAAGTGGAGTCTTGTATTTTTTTAGGTACAGCTGCAAAAGTAAAATTAAGTTTGGCTTTCTTCAATATTTTTATATCAAAATGATCTGTTGCCGAAGCGCTAACAAGAAGCATGGCTGGACTAACGCCTCCAAGTTTTTGCAGGGCACTAATCACAACCTGTTTAAGATCTGGATCATAAAGGTATAGCAGCTCCCCATCACAAATAATTTGACTTTGAAATGGACGATCATAGTTCCATTTAAAAAAGTTTGGTTTTTTAAATAAAAAGGTGCCTTGGACATCTTGAATAATATTGTTTTTATTATCAATTACTTTTTGATTAAAGCTACCTTGTAATGTCTGCATGTTATTTACAAGTTTAGTGAATTCTAATTGATCATCTGCAAAACATAACCAAGGAAATAGAAGGATGATTAAAAAAAATTTAATCATTATTTGGCGCTACTATCTCTCTATTACCATTGCTTTGCATTGGAGTTACTAATCCAGCTTTTTCCATATCCTCTATTATTCGTGCTGCTCGGTTATAGCCAATGCGTAAATTCCTTTGTACGTAGGAAATTGAAGCTTTTCTTGTTCGTAAAACAATTTCAACTGCCTCGTCATATAAGGGGTCTTTTTCCCCCGAAAGTCCCTCGCCATCAGATTGCATCATAGAGCTATCTGTGGGGTTTAAAATTTCATCTACATACCTTGGCGCCCCTTTTTCTTTCAAGAAATTGACTACCTTATGGACCTCTCCATCTGATACAAACGCTCCATGGATTCTGACGGGATATCCCGTACCAGGGGGTAAGTAAAGCATATCTCCTTTACCTAAAAGAGTTTCTGCCCCCATTTGATCCAAAATAGTTCTTGAATCAATTTTACTTGATACCTGAAAAGCAATACGAGCTGGTATATTTGCTTTAATTAGTCCAGTAATAACATCAACGGATGGTCTTTGTGTGGCAAGTACCAAATGAATTCCCGCTGCCCTTGCCTTTTGAGCTAATCTTGCAATTAATTCTTCTATCTTTTTACCCATAACCATCATGAGGTCTGCTAATTCATCTATAACAATGACAATTTGTGTCATTTCTTCCAATGGCTCTGGCTCTTCTGGATTGAGCGAGAAAGGGTTGGTTAATGGATTGCCTTTATTCACCGCATCCTTAAATTTTTGATTAAAACCAGCTAAATTTCTTACACCAAATGTAGACATTAATTTGTATCGTCTTTCCATTTCCGCTACCGCCCAATTCAATGCATGCCCTGCCTGACTCATATCAGTAACCACTGGCGTCAATAAGTGAGGTATGCCCTCATAAACTGATAATTCCAACATTTTAGGATCAATCAGTATCATGCGTACTTCATCCGCTTTTGCTTTATAAAGTAAACTTAAAACTAAGGCATTGATAGCTACAGATTTACCAGAACCAGTGGTTCCAGCAATCAATAAATGCGGCATCCTCGCAATATCTGCTACCTCGGGTTTACCTGAAATATCTTTTCCCAATACTAATGATAATAATGCGGAGGAATCAGCAAAATTCTTTGAGCTCATAATTTCAGATAAATATACAATCTGACGATTTGGATTGGGAATTTCAAGCCCCATACACGTTTTACCTGGAATGGTTTCAACCACCCTTACACTAACCACTGATAAAGCTCTAGCCAGATCTTTCGCTAAGTTTGTAACCTGACTTCCCTTAACACCTGGAGCTGGCTCAAATTCATAACGTGTAATCACTGGTCCAGGTTGAGCAGAGATAACTTTAGCCTCGATACCAAAGTCCAACAATTTTTTTTCAATTAACCTTGAAATAAACTCAATAGTTTCTGGTGACTGTTTTTCTAATTGAGCTGATGGTTCATCAAGTAAATGAATAGGGGGTAACTCTGCATCGCTGTCGCCAAAAAGATTGGTTTGTTTTTCTTTAATTACACGAACACTTTCCTTAATCTCTGTTTTAGACTCAAGAATTGCAAGTGGTGATCTTTTAGCAAGTTTTTTTCGTTCTGTCTGAACAAAATCTGACCTTTGCTGCTCAAATTTTTTACCTTCTTTTCTATCTTGCCAATCATAATAATAATAAGTAACTTTGTTTGTTAGATTACATAAAAAATTGCCAATACCTTCTGCAATATTTAACCAGGACCAGCCTGTAAACAAACTAAATCCAATTGCAAAAACAACTACTAAAAAAATTAGTGAGCCAATATAACCAATATTCTCTATCAAAAAAACAATGGAAGTAGCTCCCAACATACCTCCTTGTTCCGATGGAAAATTTGCTTGTATAGCTATAATATGTCCAGCTTCAAAAGAAGATGATGAAAATATGAGTAAGAAAAAACCTAAATAATGAACTGGTAAAATATGTTTGCTTCGATAGTCCTCATTTTCAATGCGAGGGTAGATTAAGAAGATACTGTAGAGACTTAAAAAAACTAACCACCAAGCAGAAAGACCAAAAATATAGAGCGTAAAATCCGAAAAGTATGCTCCAAAAATTCCTGCAAGATTCGAAACTTTAACCCCTGCTTCTACCGCATTTGACCATGATGGATCTTGAGGGTTGTAGGTTCCTAGGGCAAGGGTCATGTAAAGCCCAATAAATAGCAATACAAACCAAGAAGCCTCTCGGAATATTCTGTTAGCCATGATTTGTGGCGCATTATCCCGCAGGGTAATTTTTTTGCTAATTTTTTTTGATTTTTTGCTTGCTAACAATTTATTTTAACGCCTAATAATTTATTTCAAATTATATCAGGATGTACTTCAAAAAATACGCACTATTGCAATAACCAAAAAAAATAAAAATTTTAATTAAAACATTTGATTGATTGCCAAGTGTCTACTAGAATTAGTAGCAACTAAATTTACCTTTTGAAAGTCTATAAAATATGGCTAAACATTCACAATTAATTATCTTAGGTTCGGGTCCTGCAGGTTATTCTGCTGCGGTTTATGCTGCCCGTGCAAATCTTAAACCCACTTTGATTACTGGTATCGCTCAAGGTGGGCAACTTATGACGACCACTGAGGTTGATAATTGGCCTGCTGATGCCGACGGAGTTATGGGGCCCGATTTAATGGGTCGCTTTGAAAAACATGCGCTACGTTTTAATACACAACAAGTTTTTGATCATATTCATACATGTGAATTATCCAATAAACCCTTTAAGCTCATTGGGGACAATGATGAATATACCTGTGACTCCCTTATTATCTCAACTGGTGCCTCAGCCAAGTATCTTGGGATTGAAAGTGAATCCACCTTTCTCGGTAAAGGTGTTTCAGCATGTGCAACCTGTGATGGATTTTTTTATAAAAATCAAGAAGTGGCGGTAATTGGAGGCGGGAATACTGCAATCGAAGAAGCTCTATACCTAGCAAACATTGCATCTAAAGTTACCATAGTTCATCGAAGGGATGAATTTCGAGCAGAAGCGATAATGATGGATAAAGTTCATGAGCTAGTAAAAAAAGGGAAGATAATTTTAGAGTTATTTCAAGAATTGGAAGAGGTGATTGGCAATGATCAAGGAGTTACTGGCATTAAAATTAAATCAAATAAAGACCAATCTATCAAAGAAATAAAATTACAAGGTGTGTTTATTGCCATAGGGCATAAACCGAATACTGATATATTTGAAGGTAAGTTAGATATGGAAAATGGATACATCATTACTGAGTGTGGTCGAGATGGAAATTTTACTGCTACTAGCGTTGAGGGAGTATTTGCAGCTGGTGATGTTCAAGATCACATCTATCGTCAAGCGGTAACCAGTGCTGGAACTGGATGTATGGCAGCTTTAGATGCCGAGAGATACCTGACTGCTCATGGCAAATAAAGACGAAACATTTCTTAGTGCGGTCAAAGACGTCAATCCCTTAAAGGTTAAATCTAAAACTATTGATGTTTCAGCAAAAAAACCAAAACCTATTCCAAGAAAACTTATTGAAGATGAAAACAGAGTATTAATGGATTCATTGAGTGATGAGTATATCTCGCCTGAATTTGACTTTGATGAAAATACATCCTACCTAAGGAATGGTCATTCACCAGATATCGTCAAGAAATTAAAGAAAGGTTTTTGGGCTGTTCAAGGGACAATTGATCTGCATGGTTTAGTATCCGAAGAAGCCAAAGAATATGTCGTAAACTTCATTCATGAATGCAAAAGAAAAAAAGTGCGATGCATTCGTATTATTCATGGAAAAGGTTATGGCTCGGTTAATAAGGAGCCGGTATTAAAGAAAAAAGTGCGAAATTGGTTGTGTCAAAAAGATGAAGTGATCGCCTTTGCTGAGGCACCTAAACATGATGGTGGTAGCGGTGTAGTGCTTGTTCTTCTTAAGGAATATAATTAGATAGACTCTATGATACATACAGCCTGAGCTGCGATTCCTTCACCTCTTCCCAATGCACCTAATTTTTCAGTTGTGGTTCCTTTTATATTAATTTGATTTTTGGAGCATATACAATCTTCCGCAATATTTGCAATCATAGCCTCAGAATATGCTTGTATTTTCGGTTGTTCACAAATAATTGTGCAGTCAATATTTACCACCTTAAACTTTTCTTTTTTTACAATGCTAATAACTTTTTTTAAAATTTCTCTGGAATTTATACCTTCAATATCAGGATCACTATCAGGAAAAATTTTTCCAATATCACCAAGCCCAGCCGCTCCTAGCAATGCATCGCTAATCGCATGCAGAAGAACGTCTGCATCTGAATGGCCATCAAGGCCATGAGAATATTCTATTGTTACCCCTCCAATAATACACGGTCTTCCAGAAACAAATTTATGCACATCAAAACCATGACCAACCCTAATCATAACTTTCCCTCTTTAATAAGATGTAAAGCATTTTGTGCTCTCAATAAATCCTCTGGGTATGTTATTTTAAAGTTTTGCGTATTTCCCTTAAATAATTTTGGTTTTAGCCCAAGAGCTTCAACTGCTTCGGCTTCATCAGTTGGTGTTCCTTGAAAATTCTTCAAGGCTTTTTTTAAAATTTTATTGCGAAACATTTGTGGAGTTTGTGCTAGCCATAAAACATCTCTATCTTCAGTGCCTATAACTTCTGACTTTTTATTTATCTTTTTTACAGTATCCGTAACTGGGATTGCAACTATCCCCCCGACTTTATCGGTGGATACCTCTCTTATAAATTGATTAATCATAAATTCCGTAATGCCAATTCGTGCAGCATCATGAACCATCACCCAATCATTTTCATCAATTTGCTTATTGATTTCTAACAAAGAGTGGAGGACTGTTTGCGCCCTGCTCTCTCCTCCCGTATATAAAATCGTTGTCTTATTTGAAAACTGATAGTTACCATGAGCTATGGTTTTTTCCTTTGGATTTAGAGCAATGAAAACTGATTCTATAGATTGTATACGAGCAAATACTGCGTCTATGTATTCTAGTATGGTTTTATCCCCAATACGCGTAAATTGCTTGGGAATAGATTGGCCCAATCTACTTCCATGGCCTGCAGCAGGAATAATTACATGAACATTTGACATGCATGAATTTTAGCATGTCAAATAGATTCAACTAAATAATAAAATTAATCTGAGGATATAGAATTAATTTTATGGATAGAGAGATCTGCTCCTTGAAATTCTTCTTCCTGAGTCAGTCTAATATTTAATGCCTTGTGAACTAATCCATAAATGATAAAACCACCCACCAGCGCAACTATTACTCCAGAAATAGTCCCAATTAGTTGAGACATAAATGTCACACCACCTAATCCACCCAACATTTCTAGGCCAAATATACCTGCAGCAATTCCTCCCCAAGCTCCACAAATACCATGTAAAGGCCAAACGCCTAATACATCATCAATTTTCCACTTATTTTGGGTAAGTGAAAATGTCCAGACAAATAATGCTCCGGCAACTAAACCAACGGAAAGAGCTCCTAATGGATGGAATAAATTTGACCCAGCGCATACCGCAACCAACCCTGCTAATGGTCCATTATATAAGAAACCAGGATCATTTTTACCAGCCACTAATGCTGCAAGCGTCCCTCCTACCATAGCCATAAGAGAATTAACAGCAACCAAGCCAGTGACACCATCTAAAGTTTGTGCTGACATAACGTTAAAGCCAAACCAACCTACTGTAAGGATCCATGAACCTAAAGCTAAAAAGGGAATACTTGATGGTGCAAATGCATTTAATTTACCATCCTTGGTATATCTACCATGCCTTGCTCCAAGTATTAATACTGCTGCTAATGCAATCCACCCACCCATACCATGAACCACGACTGAGCCAGCGAAATCATTAAAGGGAGCACCGAACTGATTGGTTAAAAAATCTTGGAAGCCATAATTACCATTCCAAATAGCACCCTCAAATAATGGATATAAAAAACCTACCAAGATAAAGGATGCAATTAATTGTGGGTTAAAGCGTGCTCTTTCTGCAATTCCCCCGGAAATAATGGCTGGAATAGCTGCAGCAAAGGTTAAAAGAAAAAAGAATTTAACTAATTCATAAGCACTTTTTTCACTCAATGCAGAAGCTGCATCATAAAAATTCATGCCATAAGCAATACCATATCCTATAAAAAAGTAGGCAATAGTTGATATAGAGAAATCTGCCATTATTTTTGCTAATGCATTTACTTGGTTTTTCTCTCTTACGGTTCCCACTTCTAAGAAGGCAAAACCAGCATGCATGGCTAACACCATAATTGCACCTAATAAAATAAATAAGACATTGCTTTGGTCAACTAAAGTTTCCATTTTTCACTTCCCTTGTATATAAATTCCGAATAATTTTAATGTATGTTGTCTTTTTATTGCACCGTTATATGGATTAATATGCACTATTTATAAACATTTATATAAATTGCATTATTTTGGTGCATTAAAAGCATAGTTTTTATCTCAAAAATGTGAATGAGAGAAATTTTAAAAATATAAATTTAGAATTTTGTTATGAAGGTTAAGATGCTTGAGACTTAAATTACCATATTGCTAATTATAAGATTAGTGAATAAATTATCTTTTCATCTTCCAGATAGTTATTAAAAGAAGAATTAATGTGATTACAAGTAAAATGCGTCTTAAAGCTTCTGAGGCAAGCCATTCCATATCTTTCCTTTAATTATTAGGCAAAAAGAATTGCAATATTCCCTGCAAAAATAACAAGAGTTAATCCTATAAATCCAGAAATACATCCTCGTTTTTTGTCATTCTTCTCAAAAAAATTTATTGCTAGAATTAAACACAACACACCAAAAGTTGTAATTGCTAGTTGAATAATATTCATATCATTCCTTTTGTATAAAACTAATTGCTTTTTTTTCAATTAATTTAGCTATATAAATTTTTAAAATATTCATGCGTCATATAAGAGGCAGTAATAAAACCTGCTGCAAAAACTAACAGAAAGATAATGGTTGTTTTTAGATTCTTTTTAAATGTGCCAGGACTTCTTCTTTTCCATGCTTTCCACATCCAATAAAATCCAGCTATAGTTAATATAACAGCAATAGCAATAATCCATGGGTTGTTTGCAATAGAAGCGCCGGCGGCACCAAATAATAAAAATAGAAAGCCATTTAGATAGCAAGCTGGGCACATAAAAAATACCTATATTAAAAGAGTAATTAAGTTAACTCATTTTTATAATTATCTCAAATATTTGGTAATATTTTAGGTATGGATAAGCACTTAAATATTGATGAGATTGCAGAGTCACTTAAAATTAAAAAATCAACCTTATTACAATGGGTAAGAGAAGGGAAATTTCCACCGCCAGTTGAATCGGATAATCGCCTCCCTATATGGAGTCTAGTAGTTATTGAGGATTGGATTAGTCACCAACAATTTACTCAAGAATGGATGAGTAACCAAGATGTAGATTTTTAATAAATAGTCCTAAGTCTTCTGGGGAATCATTTTTTGATAGGCTTTTTCTCTGTTTTATCTTTATGTATTAAATTTAATCCGATCATATATACCACTAACCAAACTAATACAATTATGATTCCTAAGCCTCCATCTGTCATAGCATTTCCTCTACTTATATTAAGCGTATTTCTTTATTTAATAGAACAAGATCCCTTCCACTGAGCAAGATCTCTCATATCTGTAAACACAATTCTCCCGTCAACTTTATTGTCATAAATTAATTCCACAATATAATCTTGAAAGCCATTAAAAACTAGTATTATCTTCCCACCTTGAATTTCTTTTGCTATTTTAAATTTTTCATTTCTTGACCTATACTCTCCTCTAGAAGCTGACGCACCATAAGTAAAAAACTCTCCTTGCCTCTCGAAGGTTGATGATTCGGAGGCGCTTCCTTTAGTGCTTTTGTAAGTACAATCCCATGTCTCTGCTAGAGCCAAATTTGGTACAATAAATAATAGTAAAAGTAATTTTTTCATATGATTAAAATATACACTTTTTCTCTTCATTAAAAAAGAAAATTGCCCCTCAAAAGCATAGGAAGTATAAACGTAAAGATAAAGCCTGTTGACAAAAGTATTACTGAGAAAAGATAAATATAAAAACTCAACTTTCTTGATCTTTTGCACTGCTCAGCTAACTTTTGATTTGTTGGACATGGTAAATTTCTTGCCTTCCATTGCACTATTCCTGCAAATATTATTGATATAAAAGCAAATAAGAATACATATTCTTTATATTGAGATATCAATATAATTTCCGGAAAAGCTCCGAGAAAAGAACTGAGAGAAGCCCCAGCACCAACTGCAACTAACAAAGAAGGTAAAGCACAACAAATAATCGTCCCACTGCTTGCAAATAATGAAAAAAAATTGATCTTTTGATAATTATTTAAGACTTGAATAGAATCATTATTTTTCATATTTATTTCTAACACTTTTAATTGTTTCATTAAAATTTTCAATTTTTTGAATGGTGTAGCCTGCATCTACAATAATCGATTTAAGTTTCTTTTCATCAATACCAAAATCATTTTTTGACTCGACAAGTACAAAAAACTTTTCTAAATTAATATAGACGTCATTTACCTCACTGAGAGATTTAAGACTTTTTTCGATCCCCTGGGCACAATAGGCACAGACCATTCCTAAAACCTCAATTTTTTGAGTTGCAGCAAAACTATTTAAACTAAAAAATAATAAAAACATTCCAATAAATTTTTTCATAAAAAACTCCTAAAAGGTATACATCAAATGAAGCTTTGGGTCACCTTTTGTAGAAATGCCTGCTTCAAAAAAAAGGGTTTTGTTTACTAATCTAAGGGTTGGTATTAATGCAGTATTGTTATTTAACGAGTTCATATTCATAACCTCAAATATGAACCACGGTTGTGTTTCCTCATAGGATGTTTCATAAAAGGAAAAACCACTTTTTATCTGAGTTCTATCAAAATTTTCATGGGGTCCACGTAAAATCTGATGCGATAAGGAGCTATAAATTCGTTTTGTTTCAAAATCTAATTGAAATGTTGGGGATAGATAGGCCTGTCTATTTTTAGACCTGCGATTATCTATATTCCCTAATTCTAGATAAAACCATAAATTCGTTTGTGAATTAATTGTGTTAATACGCTTTAGTCTGTTTAAATAAAATAAACCACTACCGTCAACTTTAAGTTGTTTATCCTGAATGTTAAAAAATCTCAATCCAATTGATTCCAAGCCAGTGATGGCATGGCTTAATTCAAATCTTTTAAAATCATTAGTCCCCTCCACCATAGTCATAGTCGAATCTTTAAATGTCATAGGTGCAGCAATACAATTTATTGTAGCCAATAATAAAAACAATGAAAAAATAGGTTTTAGAGAAAACATTATTTTTTATAAAGGTTTGTAAGTTCTTTGATCTTGATATCTTGCTCCTCTTTATTGTCCGCGTTAAATGCTTCTAGGACGCAGGATTCAAGATGATTTTCTAATAAAATTGCCTCCACTGATTTACATGCTGAGGATATGGCTTGAAGCTGCATAATAATATCAGGGCAGTATCTTCTCTCTTCAATCATTTTTTTTATTCCGTTTATCTGCCCAGCAATTTTATTAAGACGAGGAAGCTCATTTGTGTAATCTGGGTGATGATTGCAATTTGTCATAATTATTTTCCTGAATTTTTTTTAATTATACCCCATAGGGGTATATAAAACAATTAATTATATTATTTAATTTATAAACTTTTTTATACTGATTTAGAAAATATTTAGAGCGCTCTGTTTTAGCTTAAAAAACCATCAAAAAAAATAGAATATGGTGCCCTCGGCACGATTCGAACGTGCGACCCTCCCCTTAGGAGGGGGATGCTCTATCCCCTGAGCTACGAAGGCAAAATTAAATAAACAATCATCTTAACTGCTTTAATAAAGTTTTTGAAATTAAGTCTTGTGAAATGATAATATTGTAAGATCACATACTTACTAAATTGAGCGATTTTGTGTTTAGAACTTTTATATTATCTTTTATTTTTATTACAAATCAATTAATGGCTACTGAGGAACCTAAGTTTACTGTTTTACTTCAAGAAGGAAGTCTTGAAATACGTGAATACGAGCCAAGAATTATTGCTCATGTTAAAACTACTGGAGATTTTGATGATGCTTCAAGTAAAGGTTTTAAGATGCTTGCTGATTTTATTTTTGGTAATAACACCATAAATAACACATCCAAAAAAATAAGTATGACAGCGCCTGTATCAGCATCACTTTCTTCTAAAAAAATATCCATGACCGCACCTGTCCTTGCTGAGAACAATAACAATGAATGGTCAATAGCATTTGTTATGCCAAAAGAATTTACGATTGAAACTCTTCCTGTGCCCAATAATCAAAATATAAGAATTACTGCACTTCCTAAAGAGAAATTTGCTGTCATTGTTTTTTCTGGCTTAGTAAGAGAATCAAGCTATGATAAAAAGGTAAATTTACTTAACGAATTTATTAAGAAAAAAAAATTAACTCCATTAAGTACAATTCAAATTGCTAGATACAATCCTCCATGGACTCTTCCTTTTTTTCGGAGAAATGAACTTCTAATCAAAATTAATTAGATTAAAGTGCATAGAAATTAAATTATAAGTGGGTTTTGTAAATAATATTAAATACAAATCCTTATGTATTAAAATTAAACAATGCTGCTAAAAATATAATGTAATATTTAAATTTTACCAGAGGAGGTTTTATGGCTTTTAAAGAGTATAAGGTTCTGAGAGTAAACGAAGGTGCTTGTGGAAGTCTATTATTGGGAGCTTCAACAATCCCAATACAAAGGTTCGAATCCGAACTTAACAAACAAGCTGCAGAGGGTTGGCAAGTTATTTTTGAGATTATTGAAAAAAAACGATTTCTTTTATTTTTTCAAAGGGAATCTCTTATTATTACTTTGGGAAGATAATGCTTTCTAAAATTTTGATTAAATTTATTAAATACTACCAATCTAAGGGTGGTGGTAGTGAGGTATTTTTTGTTGATTGTAACTTTAAACCTACGTGTTCTGAATATGCAATTTTATGCCTCCAAAAATACTCCTTATTTTATGCACTAAAATTGATATTGGTTAGACTAAGGAAATGTAATAAAAGAGATTTTACTGAAATATGTAATGATGATTTAAAGTAATGAGTATTTGGGACTTAGAACTATCATCACAGAAATTAGAGGAAAG
>CACEEB010000011.1 GCA_902558495.1 uncultured OM43 clade bacterium
GACAAAATTAACAGAAAAAGACATAGAATCACACTTAAAGTCCATCTTATCTGAACGCATTATGATATTAGATGGTGCTATGGGTACAATGATTCAGCAGCATCATTTAACCGAGAAAGATTATAGAGGAAATCAATTTTCCAAATTTAGCGCTCCAGATGGTGAAAGAGAACTTTTTTTAAAAGGGAATAATGAGTTACTGAGTATTACAAAGCCCAAAATAATCCAAGATATTCACGAAGAATTTCTTGAAGCTGGTGCTGATATTATTGAAACGAATACATTTGGTGCCAACAGTATTGCACAAGATGACTACTACATGCCTCACCTAGTACATGAAATGAATCTTGCCTCAGTAAATATTGCCAGAAAGGCTGTCGGTAATTATAGCTCTCCTGAAAAACCCCGATTTATCGCAGGGGCTATTGGTCCAACACCAAAAACAGCATCAATTTCTCCAGACGTCAATGATCCAGGTGCACGTAATATCAATTTTGATGAATTAGTCAAAAGCTACCGTGAACAAACAAAAGCACTTATCGAAGGCGGAGTCGACATAATTTTGGTAGAAACAGTTTTTGATACCTTAAATTGTAAAGCTGCATTATTTGCTGTAAATGCAGAATTTGAAGAACAATCCATTCGTTTACCATTGATGATATCGGGAACAGTTACAGATGCATCTGGCAGAATCTTATCCGGACAAACAGTAAGTGCCTTTTGGAACTCAATTAGACACGCAAAACCTTTTACCGTAGGCTTAAACTGTGCACTTGGGGCGGCATTGATGCGTCCTTATGCCGAGGAATTATCTAAAATAGCTGATACCCATATATGTATTTATCCCAATGCAGGTTTACCTAATCCGATGTCAGATACTGGTTTTGATGAACAACCTCATGATACATCAAACCTATTAATGGATTTTGCGGAAAGTGGATTTATTAATGTAGCTGGTGGATGTTGCGGTACTACTCCAGCTCATATCAAAGCAATTGCTGATCAAATAAAAGATGTGAAACCAAGATCTATTCCCGTACAAGAAACATTTACCAGACTTTCAGGGTTAGAACCTTTAACAATTAAAGAAGATACCTTATTCATAAATGTTGGAGAAAGAACCAACGTTACAGGATCCAAAGCCTTTGCCAGATTAATTATTGAGGAACAATTTGAGGAGGCGGTATCAGTTGCAAGGCAACAGGTTGAAAATGGAGCTCAAGTCATTGACATCAATATGGATGAAGGGATGCTCGATTCTCTTAAAGCAATGCAACATTTTCTAAACTTAATTGCATCTGAACCAGATATTGCTCGAATACCTATTATGCTTGATTCATCCAAGTGGGAGGTAATAGAAGCTGGCCTTAAATGTGTGCAAGGAAAAGCAATAGTAAATTCCATATCCTTAAAAGAAGGAGATGAAATCTTTTTAGAACATGCAAAGCTTTGTTTAAACTATGGTGCTGCCATAATCGTTATGGCATTTGACGAAAAGGGTCAGGCCGATACCTACGAACGGAAAATTGAAATTTGTAAACGGGCCTACAATACGCTTATCCAGGAATTAGATTTTCCTCCAGAGGATATTATTTTTGATCCTAATATTTTTGCAGTTGCCACAGGTATTGAAGAACATAATAATTATGCAGTAGATTTTATTGAAGCAACAAAATGGATTAAACAAAACCTTCCTCATGCAAAAATTTCAGGGGGTGTCTCAAACGTTAGTTTTAGTTTCCGAGGAAACGATATTGCTCGAGAGGCAATACATACTGTTTTTCTTCATCATGCCATTAAAGCTGGTTTGACCATGGGAATTGTAAATGCTGGCATGATTGGATTGTATGATGATCTTGCAGATGATCTCAAAACAGCAGTAGAAGATGTCATTCTTAATCGAAGACCTGATGCTACTGAGAGAATGATTGATATTGCTGGCACCCTTAAGGGAAGTAAAAAAGAAGAGTTAAAACTAAATTGGCGTGGTGATGATAAAAAATCTGTTTCTGTAGAGAAAAGAATTGAATACGCCTTAGTTCATGGTATTACTGATTTTATTGTGGAAGACACTGAGGAAGCACGACTTAAGATAATGGCCCAAGACAATGGACGCCCTATTAATGTTATTGAAGGTCCATTAATGGATGGTATGAATGTTGTTGGCGATTTATTTGGGCAAGGAAAAATGTTTCTACCGCAGGTAGTAAAATCAGCACGAGTAATGAAACAAGCTGTTGCTCATCTAGTACCATTTATTGAGAAAGAAAAAGAGGAGGATGAAAAAAGAACGGGGGTAAAAGCTAAATCAAAAGGAAAAATGTTAATTGCAACCGTTAAAGGTGATGTTCACGATATCGGTAAAAATATTGTATCTGTTGTTTTGCAATGTAATAATTTTGAGGTCGTAAATATGGGCGTTATGGTGCCTTGTTCTGAAATTCTTGCAAAAGCTAAAGAGGAGAATGTGGATATCATCGGTTTATCAGGTCTTATCACGCCATCTCTAGAGGAAATGACGCATGTTGCCAGTGAAATGCAACGTGATGACTATTTCAAAGAAAATAACATTCCACTTCTTATTGGAGGAGCCACAACCTCCAGAGCACATACTGCCGTAAAAATTTCGGATCATTATGAAGGGCCTGTAATTCATGTATCAGACGCCTCTCGTTCCGTCTCAATTATGCAATCACTAATGGATCCTAAACAAAAAGTTGATTATCTCATTAATTTATCTAAAGATTATGAGAACGTAAGGCAACTTCACGCAAATAAAAAAGGGCCATCCTATATTTCTATTGAAGATGCAAGAAAAAATAAATTGTCGCTTGAATTCAAACCAATTAAACCAAAATTTATTGGTAGACGGGTTTTTCAAAATATCGATCTTCAATTGTTGAGAGAATATATTGATTGGTCACCGTTCTTCAGAACCTGGGACCTGCATGGGAAATATCCCGCTATTTTAGAAGATGAGGTAGTTGGAGCAAGTGCTAAAAATTTATATCAAGATGCGCAAAAAATGTTAGATAAAGTTATTAATGAGCAAAAGTTGAAGGCAAATGGGGTTATAGGATTCTATCCTGCTAATACGGTAAATAATGATGATATCGAGCTGTATGCTTCTGATAATGCTAAGGATCCAATTTTTACCTACTATGGCTTAAGGCAACAAACGCAAAAACCAAACATTAAGGGAGATCAAAAACCAAATATTTGTTTAGCAGATTATATCGCTCCAAAAACAAGTGGGATTAAAGATTATATTGGTCTTTTTGCAGTGACATCTGGAATCAATGTGGAATTATATGAAAAAATATTTGAAAAAGATGAGGATGATTATAATGGAATCATGATTAAAGCTATTACTGATCGACTTGCGGAAGCCTTCGCAGAGTATATGCATGATCGGGTGCGAAAAGACCTTTGGGGATACCAACCAAAAGAACTTTCTACTGAAGATATGATTCAAGAAAAATATCAAGGGATTAGACCAGCCCCCGGTTATCCTGCCTGCCCTGAACACACTGTAAAAAAAGATATTTTTACAATATTACAAACAGATGAAATCGGAATGCAACTTACCGATAGTATGGCAATGCATCCTGCATCTTCTGTTAGTGGTTTTTATTTTGCTCATCCAGATGCTAAATATTTCAGTGTCGATAAAATTGATGAAGACCAGCTGGAGGATATGGCTTCGAGAAGGTCAGTCCCAACAAAACAACTTCGAAAATGGTTAGGGCCTAACCTTCGATAAGCATGCATATTCATATATTAGGTATATGTGGAACATTCATGGCAGGCATTGCCTCTTTAGCAAAATCAAGCGGGCATAAGGTAACTGGTTGTGACAAAAATGTTTATCCTCCCATGTCCACCCAATTAAAAGAGCAAGATATCACAATTATTGAAGGATTTAATAAAGATCAAGTATCCCTAAATCCTGATATATACATTATTGGTAATGTTATATCTAGAGGGAATCCTCTAATGGAAGCAATACTCACCAAAAATCTCCCCTTTCAATCGGGACCACAATGGTTATATGAAAATATACTGCATGAAAAATGGGTTTTAGCCATAGCCGGAACCCATGGAAAAACAACTACCACCGCCATGCTGACTTGGATTCTTGAATACAATAAAATGGCTCCAGGTTATCTTATTGGAGGAATTCCAACTAACTTTAAATCCTCAGCAAGATTACCCATAGAAACTAAAAAAAATGTGCCAAGCTTTTTTATAATTGAAGCGGATGAATATGACACTGCTTTTTTTGACAAGCGCTCAAAATTTATTCATTATCGCCCCCGTACACTGATTTTAAATAATCTTGAATTTGATCATGCAGATATTTTCGATAATCTAGAACATATAAAAAAACACTTTCATCACTTAATAAGAATTTTGCCTCAAGAAGGCCAAATCATTTCTAACGCTGAAAGTAATGCTTTAAGAGAAACACTGGATATGGGTACATGGTCTGAGATTGAATATTTTTCTGATGAGAAAGGATGGTCATATCAAATCAACGAAGGTTGGCATTCTTTGTCCATTTCATATAAAAATAAAAATCAAGGGATACTTAATTGGGATCTCATAGGTCATCATAATGCCAGCAATGCGCTTGCAGCTATAGCCGCTGCAAAGCATGTCGGTATAACTCCTGAAAATGCTATTGAAGCACTTTCCCTATTTAAAGGGGTAAAGAAGCGTATGGAAAAAATTGCATCTTATGATAACGGGATTAATTTATATGATGATTTTGCACATCATCCAACAGCAATAATGACGACCCTAGCAGGTGTAAAAAAGACAAAGCTTAAAGGGAGAATTATCGCAGTTATTGAACCACGATCAAATACCATGAAATTAGGTTCTATGAAAAAAGAATTAATAAATAGTCTAAAAGATGCTGATAAAGTATATTGCTACGCGAATAATCTTTCGTGGAACGCTAAAGAACTCTTTGCACATTCTCAAAATGTTATAGTCTCTGATAATATTGATTTATTAGCAAATAAGATTGCTCAAGACCAACAAAATGAGGATCAAATAATCTTTATGAGTAATGGTAGCTTCGCAAATATTCAAACTAAAGTTGTTACACTATTGCAATGACATTAAATATGATGAATGAACCTCTTAGCCATATTCATTTCACCATTGCAATTCTTATCTCTCTGATAATACATATTACCTTTGTTATATATGGTAACTTTAATATTAACAGTGATGGCTATAATAAAATACAAAGTGATATCGAATTAATTATCATTGAAAAGCCAAAAAAAGAATCTGTAATTATCGAACCATCTAGCACGCTCAATACAAGCGAAATTATTGAAGAAGAACCAAAAGAAGAAATAATTTTTAAAGAGGAGGTTATTGTAAAAATTCCTGCTCAAGAATCAATCCCAACCAAAAAACTATTAGCCACTGAAGAAGACTTAGCAATATCAGAAAATACTATTTCAGCCACTGAAGAGGACTTAGCAATATCAGAAAATAGTATTCCAACATCTCAAGAAGAAAGAGAAATTATTAGTACATCAGAATTAATATCTAATTTAGGAAATTTAGACTTAGCGCCAAGAAAAAAATTAAGTACAAATAGAGTAAAAACTATTTCTGCTAGTACTAAGGATTATGAATACCGATTATATTTTGAAGCATGGCGACAAAAAGTTGAGCGTATTGGAGCACTTAATTACCCTGAATCAGCAAAAGCAGGAAATCTTGGTGCTTTGAGGCTGACTGTGAGTTTGAATAAAGAAGGAAACATTAAAGAAATTATTATTAATAAAACCTCGGGAAATAAAGAGTTAGATGAGGCCGCTATTAAAATTGTAAGATTAGGTGAACCCTATGCAGTATTTTCACCAAAAATGCAAAAAGAAGTAGACCTCATTAATATCACTAGAACATGGAAGTTTACTGAAGACAGCTATTCATCAAATTAAATCATATGTTACTCATATTTTCTGACTTAGATGCAACACTTCTCGATCACAATACTTATTCTTTTCAAGAGGCTTTGCCTGCATTACAGCTTATAAGAAAAAGAAAGATTCCTCTAATACTATCGAGTAGTAAAACCTATGACGAGATGATAGTTATTAGAAAAGAACTCAGCAATCATGATCCATTTATATACGAAAATGGGTCTGGAATATATTTTGAGGACAACAAAGTAAGTCTGGGTACAAGCCACTCTGAAATAAGTAATTTATTGCAAGATTTAAAAAAACGTTTTTCTTTTATATCCTTTTATGACCTTGGACCGAAAGGTATTCAAAAAGAAACTGGATTAGATATCCATGCCAGTGAAAGAGCTTATCGAAGAGAATTTACTGAACCTCTTATCTGGAAAGATAGTGAACAAAAACTCAGTATCTTTAAACAATTTTTGCAACAAAATAATTTAACAGCTGCCCAAGGAGGAAGATTTCTGACCATCTCAAGCACAAAAAATAAAGGAGATGCACTATTATGGGTCAAAAAAAGGTATGAAAGTATCGCAAAAGTGAAAATTACGACCATAGGATTGGGTGATAGTGAAAATGATATTAATATGTTGGACTGTGTCGACAAAGCGATAATCGTAAGGCACCCAAAAAAACTGCCCCCAAATATAAATGGGCATGCATCTTTAATCATTACAGATGCAATTGGGCCTAAAGGTTGGAATGAGGCAATAATTAATATATTGGATGAACAATGAGTGATTTTTACCAAAATGGCATTATTACAAATCTTCATAATCTTCGAGTTCAAGATACTGAAAGCCTAGAAAAAGAACTGCTCGCCTTTTCAAAAGTAAGACCAATGGGGCTCGTTCTTCCCTCATTATATTCCGAGCTACTCTCGCCAGCATTGAGTAATATTGTGAAAGAATTAAAAGATGTAAAATATTTACATCAAATTGTTATTGGCCTTGACCGTGCAACGAAATATGAATATAGAGATGCCTTAAATTATTTTTCGAAATTACCTCAAGAACACGTTGTTTTATGGAATGATGGGCCAAGATTAAAAGCGCTAGATAAAAAACTACAAAAACTTAAATTAGCGCCTCAAGAAATGGGAAAAGGCAGAAATGTTTGGTACTGCTTTGGTTACCTTTTAGCCGCCAACCAAGTAGAGTCGGTTGCCCTTCATGATTGTGATATCGTAACCTATACCCGAGATTTACTTGCCCGTTTAATTTACCCTGTGGCAAATCCAAATTTTAATTACCAATTTTGCAAAGGCTATTACTCACGCGTTTCCACAAATAAAATCAATGGTCGAGTGTGTCGATTACTCGTAACGCCTTTAATTCGTTCATTAATGAAAATATTTCCTGCTAATGATTATTTAGAGTACTTAAATAGTTACCGATATGCCTTATCTGGGGAATTTTCTCTTAGGACCGAAGTGTTAAATGACATCAGAATACCTAGTGATTGGGGTTTAGAAATTGGAGTATTGTCTGAAATGAATAGAAATTATGCCAATAATAGAATATGCCAAGTAGATATCGCTGATAAATACGATCATAAACATCAAGAGTTAAGTGAGGCAGATGCAAGCAAAGGATTGTCAAAAATGTCGATTGATATCAGTAAATCCATCTTCAGAAAACTTGCAACCACAGGCCTTGTATTTAACAACGAGACCTTTCGGTCAATAAAAGCAACCTACTTTCGTATCGCATTAGATTTTGTAGAAACTTATAACAATGATGCAAAAATGAATGGGCTTTCTTTTGATATTCATGAAGAAGAAAAAGCAGTGGAGCTATTTGCAGAAAATATTATGAATGCTGGATCACATTTTTTAGAGCACCCCATGGAAACTCCCTTTATACCCAGTTGGACAAGAGTGAATAGTGCATGTCCAGAATTAGGTGAGGAAATAATGCATGCTGTAAAACTGGATATGAAAGAACATTCCTAAAAAATGGATAAGCCCGCACCTTATGGCGAATTAAATGCAAAAATTCTTCATCATCTCAATCAAATATATCAAGATCAAGATAATGAAAAATTAACCGAAGACATAATAAAGATTTTTTTTAAAAATCATCTTCCTATTAGCCCAAACCCCAATGAAACTAAGTGGAATCAGCAGGATATTATACTGATAACTTATGCTAATAGTATTGTAGAGAAAGAAAAAATACCGCTTCAAAGCCTCCAAAAATTTTTAAATACTTATGTCGATGACTATATAAATTCCGTACATATACTTCCCTATTTTCCCTACAGCTCCGATGATGGATTTGCAGTTATTGATTTTAAGAATATTAATGATGCTTTTGGGTCATGGGAAGATATTGAGACTATTGCCACCAAATATAAGCTGATGACTGATTTAGTCATTAATCACGTATCATCCAGAAGTCAATGGTTCGATCAATTTAAAAGTAATAAGAATCCTGGACAACATTATTTTATATCAGTTGAACCAAATACAGATACTTCAGAAGTTACAAGACCAAGGACAAGCCCACTGCTCCAAGAGGTGGAAACACTCAATGGGAAAAAACATGTATGGTCCACCTTTAGCCATGATCAACCTGATCTGAATTTTTCAAACCCAGATGTATTGCTCGAGGTGATTGACATTACTCGTACCTATCTCGATCATGGTAGTAAAATATTTAGGCTTGATGCAATAGCATTTATTTGGAAAGAGTTAGGTACCAAATGTATCAACCTTCCTCAAACCCATGAAATCATTCGTTTAATAAGAACTCTCATTGATTTTTATTCTGATGAGATTTATTTGATTACTGAAACCAATATTCCTAATAGAGAAAATTTGTCTTATTTTGGTAACCGCAACGAAGCCCATCTTGTTTATAATTTTGCGCTACCTCCTCTTATTATATTTACTCTATTAAATGGTAAATCAGAAAAAATAAAACAATGGCTAATGGCCATGCCACCGGCAATGTTTGGAACAACTTATTTCAATTTTATAGCTAGTCATGATGGTATTGGTCTAAGGCCAGTAGAACAAATTTTATCGACCTCAGAGGTTGATCAATTAGCAAGCAATATTGAAAAAGCAGGAGGAAAAATATCCTATCGTTCTACCGAAGGAAGTGAACGTCCTTATGAAATGAATATTGCTTTGTTTGATGCACTAAAATTTCATGTCGATGATAATGATGATGGGTTTCAAGAAGAAAGATTTATTGCTGCACATACTATTATGTTAGCCCTTGAAGGCATTCCTGCCTTTTATATTAACAGCCTGCTTAGTACAGAAAATGATTATCAAAAGTTAGAGCATAGCGGGCATAATAGGGCGATTAATCGACATCAATGGTCCATGGATAACCTTATTCAAAAACTCTCAGAAGATAATCATCATTCTAGAATTTACCAAGAATTATTAAGATTGATTAAATTAAGAAAAGAACAACCCGCATTTCATCCTAATGCCACCCAATTTACCCTTAATTTAGGTAATGACACTTTAGCGCTATGGCGTCAAAGTTTAGACCGTGATCAAAGTATATTTGCTATCCATAATATTTCAAATAAAGAAGTATCCATCCAACTTTCTGACCTCAATCTTATTGAAACTGATATGTGGGCTGATTTAATTTCTGGAAATCCATTAAGTAGTACGCATGAAGTTTTGATACTTAAGGCTTATCAATCAATGTGGATTACAAATAAATCAAGTATCATATAACAATACATTGTTATAGATTATTAGCGCATGGCAACATTAAGTATCCTCAATCATGATCGTAAGATTTTTGATAAAAAATATATCTACCCAGTTTTATCCAGAAGGGCAGGCGGTCTATCTCTAGGCATCAATCTTAATACGAATAATGCATGCAACTGGCAATGTATTTATTGTGAAATTCCTAACCTAACTCGAGGAAAACCTGAGTCAATAGATACTAAGTTACTAAAAGAAGAACTCTTTTTTTGGCTTCATGAAATTACCCAAAATAATTTCTTAAGCAATCATGCTCCACCTGATACTCTGTTAAAAGACATTGCCTTTTCAGGAAATGGGGAGCCTACGGCAGCTAAAGAATTTGAAGAGGTAATTAATATAGTCATCACAGCTATAAATGAATTTAAATTAAATAATCTGATTACCATTCGTTTAATAACCAATGGAAGCTATATGTCCGACCAGTCTGTGCAAAATGCTTGGAGTCTTATTAATCAAACACCAAAAGAAGTATGGTTTAAAATTGATAGCGTTGATAATGATGATATAAAAATGATTAATCAAATTAATCCAAGTCTTAATGCAACCAAGAAAAATATTGAATCGTGTTTAGATGTTTCCCCCACCATCATCCAAACATGTGTCATTAAAATTAATGGTGAATTGCCTTCCAAAAAAAGTATCGATCAATATATTTCATTTCTCAAAAATTATGAAAAAAAATTAAAAGGTATTCATTTATATAGTCTGGCAAGACCAACTGAGCAAAAAATAACCACAAAAATTGAAAGGCTAACTGAGAAAGAATTACAAAGTGTTGCTGATAAAATAAGTGTGCTTAATTTACCAATATCTACCTATATATAGTTATGCGTCTTTATAAAATTTTTCTATTTACCCTGATTGTTTGCCTAATGGGTTGTAAGCCATCTGATCAAGATTGGTCATCTTATGGAAAAGATTTAACCAATCAACGTTATGCAGTTATTGATGAGATTAATGATAAGAACGTTGGCAGCCTGAAACTGGCATGGCAACACCAAACTGGCATAAAGGCAACTTTTCAATCAACGCCCATCGTGCATCAAGGAGTCATGTACGTATCTTTGCCTTTTAACCATGTCATTGCCATGAATGCAAAGACTGGAAAAGTATTATGGAGGTATGAGCATAACCGGAATCGTGACTGGAAAATATGTTGTGGTCCATCTAATCGAGGACTCGCAATACATAACGGACAACTATTTATGGGTACAGTCGATGCAAGACTGATATCTCTAGATAGTAAAACTGGGGAAAAATTATGGGATATCAATGTGGTAAATAATGTTGTCCAGACAGAAACAATTACTGCATTAAATAGTGAAGACCCAAATCAAAAGAGAAAAGTAAGTGGTGGCACTGGGGTTGGTATCTCCATGGCACCGGTAGTCTATGAAAATAAAGTAATTATAGGTATTACCGGGGTAGGCTATGGGCTTCATTTAGATGATGCTGGTAAAGATGCTCCCCTAGCATCTGTGGTAGGTGTTGCTGGAAGATTTGGCCGGCCTGGTTTTCTAGCCGCATATGATATTTACTCTGGGAAAAAAATATGGCAGTTTGACACCATTCCGGAGGAAGGATGGGAAGGTGATTTTAGTAACTATACAAAAGATGGGGAAGTATTAAACAGAGATTTACAATATGAAAGAGATCATTTAGAAAAATATCCTGATGCAGCAAAATATGGGGGAGGTTCAGCTTGGACCACCCCTGCCATCGACAGAGATACTAATACTTTATTCTTTGGGACTGGCAACCCATCCCCTCAAATGAGTGGGGATAGCAGGCCAGGGGACAATTTATATACCGTTTCATTAGTAGCGCTAGATGCAAACACAGGGAAGCTTAAATGGTTTTATCAACAAGTACCTCATGACATCTGGGGATATGATGTCGCAAGTCCTCCAGTAATTTTTCATACCTTACATGAGGGTAAGGTAATTCCCGCGGTAGGACAGGCAGGAAAAACTGGGTGGTTTTATATACATAATAGAGATACTGGCGAACTCCTGCTTAAGTCAGAGCCATTTGTTCCACAAAAAAATATGTTCGCTGAGGCAACTGAAGAGGGCACCATTATATATCCTGGTATTTTAGGTGGCTCCAATTGGTCGCCAGTAAGCATGAATATCGACCTGCATCTTGCTTATATTTCTGGCATTCACGCACCCATAAAATATACCCTTAATGAAAAAAATATTGGTAACAATATTATTAAATATACAAGTTCTGAGCCAACACAAGATGATCAATGGGGTGTTTTATCTGCACTAAACTTATCAACGGGTAAAATTATTTGGCAAAAAAAAATGGATCAACCAATGCTAGGTGGCACCCTTGCAACAAAGGGTAATTTAGTTTTTTTTGGTGAGGGGAATGGTCGTTTCAACGCAAGTGATGCTAAGACAGGAGAAATATTATGGACAACTTCTATAGACGCTGGAGTAAATGCTCCTCCCATATCTTATGTGATCGATGGTAAACAATATATAGCAGTGGTTTCTGGTGGAAATAAAATTATGGGCTATAAACAAGGAGATTTTATTAGTGTCTATAGTCTTCCTTAATTAACTAGAATGTAAATAAAAAATAGTGATTAAAATAATATCAATTTTCCTGCACTTATTTTATGGATTTTTCTTCTCTCTCTATATCTTGTATATTAATGAGAATCCTAAAAAGCAATTTATTAAATCATGGTCCTCAAAATTATTAAAAATACTACATATTAATTTAACTGTAGATAAAGATATAAATACTATTTTAAGCAAGAATAATTACCTCATTGTAAGCAATCATATATCTTGGATAGATATCTTTCTCATAAACTCGATTTATCCCGTAACCTTTTTATCAAAAGCAAGCGTTGCTAATTGGCCACTAATAGGAAAATTAACTAAATCTGCAAATACTATTTTTATTAATAGAGAAAAATTGTCAGATCTTAAAAACACATCCGATCAAATTGAATTTTTTTTAGAAAAAAAGGGATCTGTATATTTTTTTCCTGAAGGCACTGCTACTGATGGATCTTCTTTACTTCCATTTAAAAGTAATTTATTTCAAACAGCAATAAATACAAATAAAGATATCCTTCCAATTTGTATTAAATACACTAATCAAAATAAATTTACTGCGGCACCCTCATATTGTGGAGATATGAGCTTATTCAAATCATTATTAAATTTGATTAAATTAAAAAATATTAATGCCAATTTAACTATATTGCCGAATATAAAATATAAGCAAAGCAGAAAAGATTTAGCCAAGAGTGCATATATTAAAATAAATCAAGCATTAAACTAGTTTGCAACTTTTTTATCAATTGAATATATATTTTGAAGAACCATACCATCACTTAAATTCCATCTGCTAGAGAATAAATTTATATTTTCAAATACCTCTCTTTTTAATTGGCTATATTAACTTCATAATGTAACCTTTAGCTTTAAATCCATTTAATCAATAATGACAAAAAATAAAACAGAACTTCTATACAATCAATTAAGTAAAACTAGATCTCAAATTATCACATCACTTTTGTTCATAACAATTTTAGGGTACTTTGGTTTCATTGGGGTGATAGCTTTTAATCCATCTTTCTTTGGTCAAATGTTTCAGGGATTAAATATTTCAATAGGAATCCTTTTAGGATTTTTATTAATATTACTAATTTTCTTTGTAACTCTTGTATATGTTTACCTTGCCAATAAAAAATTACAACCTTTGATTGAAAAGATAAAAAATGATTGAATTTTTTATAGAAAATATAGCAATATCAATGTTTATTATATTTGTTGGGCTAACTCTGTATATAACTTATTGGGCCTCAAAGAGAACTAAAACAGCAAAAAGTTTTTATACTGCAGGAGGAGAAATTACAGGATTTCAAAATGGTTTAGCAATTTCTGGTGATTTTATGTCTGCAGCTTCCTTTTTAGGCATTTCTGGTCTCGTATACCTAACTGGATTTGATGGTTTAATTTATTCAATTGGTTTTTTAGTAGGGTGGCCAATCATTCTTTTACTGATCGCTGAGCCATTAAGAAATTTAGGTAAATATAGTTTCGCCGATGTTGCTTCTTTTCGTTTAAAACAAAAGCCCATTAGATTGCTTGCAGCATGCGGATCATTATTTACGGTTATTTTGTACTTAATCGCACAGATGGTGGGAGCTGGAAAACTTATTGAAATATTATTTGGACTTCCCTATTATGCTGCGGTATTAATTGTTGGTGGATTAATGATTCTTTACGTAACATTTGGCGGAATGCTTGCCACAACATGGGTCCAAATTATCAAGGCAATATTATTGCTTTCTGGAGCATCTTTAATATCAATACTTGTCTTGCAAGAATTTGATTTCAACTTAAATCTATTTTTTATTGAGGCAACAAATATTCACTCCAAAGGAATTGATATTTTAGCTCCTGGTGGATTAATTTCAGATCCTATATCTGCAATTTCACTTGGTCTTGCTTTAATGTTCGGTACTGCAGGATTACCTCATATTCTAATGCGATTTTTTACTGTAAAAGATGCTGTTCAAGCAAGAAAATCAGTTGTTTATGCTACTGGTTTTATTGGTTACTTTTACATTTTGACTTTTATTATTGGATTTGGAGCAATTATTTTAGTATCACAAAATCCTCTATATCTTGATGATCTTGGTGGTCTTATTGGCAAAAATAACATGGCAGCAATTCATTTAGCCCATGCAGTGGGAGGCGAGGTATTATTAGGATTTATTTCAGCTGTGGCTTTTGCAACGATATTAGCAGTTGTATCAGGTCTAACTCTTGCTGGTGCATCAGCAATATCACATGACCTATATGCAAATGTTTTCAATCATAAGAAAACAAATGAAAAAAAAGAGATGCAAGTTTCGAAAATTGCTACTATTGCATTAGGCTTACTAGCTATCTTTCTCGGTATTATTTTTGAAAGTCAAAATGTGGCATTTATGGTTGGGTTAGCATTTGCTATTGCGGCAAGTACCAACTTTCCTATCCTTCTTCTATCTATTTATTGGAAAAATTTAACTACGAGGGGTGCTGTGATTGGTGGATCAGCAGGGTTACTCACCGCTATCATTCTAGTAATTTTAGGACCGGTTGTTTGGGTAGATGTGTTTAAGAATTCCCAACCAATTTTCCCCTATAAATATCCTGCATTATTCTCCATGAGTGTAACTTTTCTTGGGATATGGTTCTTTTCCATGATAGATAAATCAAAAGATGCTCAATTAGTAAAATCAAAATTTAACTCTCAATTTTTTAGATCCCAAACAGGTATCGGCATAAATAAGGCAGTAAAACACTAATGAAAAAAATACTTACCTTTTTCATACTCATGTTTTTTTGTTTTGGTGTATTAGCTGAAACAGAAACTAACGAAAATATTCAAAAAATCATAAATGCAGAGTCAGCTGATTCGCAGGTGAAAAAATTAGATAAGTTCTTTATTCAACATTTTGCATCCATAAGAAAAAAATGTGAATCAAATCTCACTATTGACCTTAAAAAGCGGGCTAAAAAAATCATGGAAGTCAAAGATAATAGAGAAGGGTTGGAAGCACATGCGAATAAATTGATTATTATCTCTCCTGTTTTGGCAAGAGCGGGTTGTATTGTAAAATTTAGAATAGAAATGGAAAAAATACTGTTTGGTACTTTTTTGAAGACGGAAGAATCTAAAATATTTAATCAAATTATCAATCACAAATTTAAAGATGCAGAAAAAAATACCATTAAAGAAGCTTTATTACTTGCTCATGATATTTGGATTATACAAAATATTAAATCAATTAATAAAAATCTAGCTAACGAACGGAATACAAAATTTAATGGGCTTACTGAGGGTCTTTTAGGTTTCTATGTAAATATACCTGAGTTAGGATGCAATCAAAAAAATGATAATGATAAATTTTCTTGTAAATAGTTTTTAAAATATAAATTGCATTAGTTGCCTGCGTGAAATTTTTTACTATAATTTCTTATCTCTTCAAGCATACATTCTACATTTTCAGGTGGAGTAAATTGAGTAATGCCATGTCCTAAATTAAAAATATGGCCCTCTCCATGACCATAACTATCTAGAACTTTTCTTACTGCTTCCTTAATGGCTTTTGGGGTTGATAAAAGAATTGCGGGATCAAGATTTCCCTGCAGTACTATTTTGTCATTAACTATTTTCCTTGCTTCACCTAAATTTGTTTGCCAATCAATACCTAATGCATCTGCACCACTTTTAGCCTGTTTATCAATCCATTGGCCTCCGCCTTTGCTAAAAATAATCTTAGGGATATTTTCAAAACCCATTAAATTTAAATTAGCAATAATAACTTTCATGTAATTTAACGAATGTGTCTCGTATTCTTCATGTGTTAGAACGCCTCCCCATGAATCAAAAATCATTACAACATCGACACCAGCCTCAATTTGTTTTGCTAAATATAAAGATACCGATTCTGCCGTTATTTTTAATATATGGTGAATCAGATCAGGACGTGTATAAAGCATTTTTTTAATATTTAAAAATCCTGTTCCTCCCTGACCCTCGATCATATAAGTTGCCAAAGTCCAAGGGCTTCCAGCAAATCCTATTAAAGGGACTCTTCCATCTAAAGATTTTTTTATCGATTTAACAGCATCGAAGACATAAGCCAAATCATTTTCAACATCAGGAACATCCAATTTTTGAACGGATTTTTCATCAAGTAGTGGTTTATGAAATTTTGGTCCTTCGCCATCAACAAAGTGAAGCCCAAGACCCATGGCATCCGGAACAGTTAATATATCGGAAAATAAAATAGCAGCATCTAAGAGGGGATATCGGTCAAGTGGTTGCATCGTTACCTCTGTGGCAAATTCAGTATTCTTACAAAGCTCTAAAAAACTACCTGCATTTTTTCTACTCTCACGATACTCTGGTAAATATCTTCCCGCCTGTCGCATCATCCATACTGGGGTGTAAGGGGTAGATTGATGATTTAATGTCTTAAGAAAAACATCATTATGAATAGTAGATTTCACAATGTTGAATTAACGAGGAAGTGTGCTTGAACCCATCAAGAATTCATCAACCGCTTTGGCACATTGACGGCCTTCCCTTATTGCCCATACCACTAAGGATTGTCCTCTTCGCATATCTCCAGCAGCAAAAACTTTTTTTCTTGATGTTGCATAGCTTTTATCACCTTCCGTTTCTGCTTTTGCATTTCCTCTTGCATCTTTTTCGATTCCAAATTTATCAAGAATTTTTTGTTGCGGGCTAATAAAACCCATAGCTAAGAGCACTAAGTCTGCCTTCATAGTAAATTCAGAATTTGGCACTTCTTGCATCTTGCCATCTTTCCATTGTACTTTTGCAGCAACCAATTCTTTTACTTTTCCATTTTCACCTTTAAAAGATTTAGTAGCAATCGACCAGTCTCTTTCACAGCCCTCCTCGTGAGAGCTAGACGTTCTCATTTTTAATGGCCAATAAGGCCAAACTAATGATTTATTTTCTTTTTCAGGTGGTTGAGGCATCAATTCAAACTGATTAACGGATGATGCACCATGACGATTGGAAGTACCAACACAGTCAGAACCAGTATCACCCCCGCCAATAACCACTACATTTTTTCCTGTGGCTGTAATTTGATCTTTCACCTTATCGCCCGCTACAACTTTATTTTGATTTGGTAAAAAATCCATCGCAAAATGAACGCCATCTAATTCTCGTCCTGGTACCGGTAAATCTCTAGGCCACTCAGCACCCCCCGAAAGAATAATAGAATCATATTCCTTAATTAATTGGTCTGGGTCTACATTTTCACCAACATTTTGATTCACTTTAAAAGTAACACCTTCAGCTTCCATCTGAGAAACTCGTCTATCGATATGAGTTTTTTCCATTTTAAAATCTGGAATTCCATATCGTAAAAGACCGCCAATACGATCATTTTTTTCATATACAACTACATCATGACCAACCCTTGCTAATTGTTGTGCCGCAGCCATACCTGCTGGTCCCGATCCAACTATAGCTATCTTTTTACCTGTTTTATTTTTAGGAGGCTGAGGCTTAACCCAATTATTTTCCCATGCTTTATCAATGATGGCATGCTCAATAGATTTAATGCCGACGGGATCTGAATTAATATTGAGTGTACATGATGCCTCACATGGTGCTGGACATATTCTTCCCGTAAACTCTGGAAAATTGTTTGTGGAATGCAGAACGTCTAAGGCTTGTCTCCAATTTTGTTGGAAAACTAAATCATTCCAATCAGGAATAATATTATTTACAGGACATCCATTGTTGCAAAAAGGGATACCGCAATCCATACATCTTGCACCCTGCGTTTTAGCCTCCTCATCTGATAGATGCAGGACAAACTCTTTATAATTCTTTATCCTTTCTGCAGGAGGAATATTTCCTTCAGAAATTCTTGGAAATTCCATAAATCCAGTAACTTTACCCACTTACGCTACCTCCTTGATTGTAGCTTTATGCATATCATTTAACGCTCTCTTATATTCATTTGGCATGACTTTTATGAATTTATCAAGTTCTTTTTCCCAATCATTTAATATATCCTTTGCAATTGAACTATCCGTAAGCTCTTGGTGTTTACCAATTAAATTTTTCAAGATAGTTTCATCTGGTTGATCTAAATGTCTTGGGCCTTTGGGTTGAATATTTTCTCTTTCAACCTTCTCCAAAGTCACCATAGATGGATTGCAAGATTGCTCAAATGTTCCATCTGGATCATATATATATGCAACACCGCCAGACATACCTGCAGCAAAGTTTTGCCCTGTCTCTCCAAGTACTACTACCGTACCCCCAGTCATGTATTCACAGCCATGGTTTCCTAATCCTTCTACCACCGCCGAAGCACCTGAGTTTCTGACACAAAATCTTTCCCCTGCAATTCCTCTAAAAAAGGTTTCCCCTGAGGTTGCACCATACATTACTGTATTGCCGACAATAATATTTTTATCGTTTAATCCTTTAAAATCTTGTGGTGGTCTGATAATAATTTGCCCGCCACATAACCCCTTACCGACGTAATCATTACCCTCACCATGAAGATTAAAGGTAATGCCTTTAGCCAAAAAAGCACCAAAACTTTGCCCGGCAGTTCCTACGAGATTGACTGTTATGGAATTGTCTGGAAGCCCTTTGTTCCCATAACGCTTAGCAATTTCATGAGATAACATGGTGCCTACTGTCCGATTAGTATTAGTGATTGGCATATCAAACTCTATGGATTTTTGTGTTTCGATTGCTGCAAGTGCTTTGCTGATTAGCGCATGATCAATTGCTTTATCTAAACCATGGTATTGACCCTCAACGTTATAACGAGAGACATCTTTACCCATATCAGGCTGATGGAATATCTTACTAAAATCTAATCCTTGAATTTTCCAATGATCAATACCTTCTTGCATATCCAACAAATCACTTCGACCAATTAATTCATTAAATTTCTTGACCCCAAGAGATGCCATAATTTCACGAATTTCTTCAGCTAAAAAGAAAAAGAAATTCACCACATGTTCTGGCTGTCCGGTAAATCTTTTCCTCAGCTCAGGGTCTTGCGTCGCAATTCCTACAGGGCAAGTATTAAGGTGGCATTTACGCATCATAATGCATCCTTCAACCACCAACGGAGCTGTAGCAAAACCAAATTCATCTGCACCAAGTAATGCGCCCACCACCACATCACGACCTGTTTTCATTTGGCCATCCACTTGCAGGACTACGCGTCCTCTTAATTGATTTAATACAAGCGTTTGTTGAGTTTCAGCTAAACCAATTTCCCATGGAGTACCTGCATGTTTGATAGACGATAATGGAGATGCCCCTGTACCACCATCATGCCCAGCTATTACAATATGATCTGATTTTGCTTTTGCAACACCTGCTGCAACAGTTCCTACCCCTGTCTCGGAGACTAATTTTACTGAAATGCTTGCATTAGGATTTGCATTTTTTAAATCATGAATAAGTTGCGCTAAGTCTTCAATAGAATAAATATCATGATGCGGTGGTGGAGAAATTAACCCAACCCCAGGAACTGAGAATCGCAATTTAGCTATATATGAACTTACTTTATGCCCGGGGAGCTGTCCGCCCTCACCAGGTTTTGCTCCTTGTGCCATTTTAATCTGAATTTGATCTGCAGCTGATAGATATTCTGCTGTTACTCCAAAACGTCCCGATGCCACTTGTTTAATTCTCGAGCGCATAGAATCTCCCGCGACCAAAGGGAAATTGGACTCGATAATTTCACTGCCGAGATGCTCAGCTATCGAAGAATCTTTAGTAATGGGTATAAAACGTTTTTTATCCTCACCTCCTTCACCTGTATTTGATTTTCCACCTATACGATTCATAGCAACGGCAAGCGTAGAGTGTGCTTCGGTCGATATAGACCCCAAAGACATTGCTCCAGTAGTAAATCTTTTAACAATTTCCTTCGCAGATTCAACTGTTTCTAAGGGTACTGCTTTTGTTTTTTTAAAGGAAAATAATCCTCTTAATGTTTTGTGTTTTTTTGTTTGATTATTAATGAGCTCTGCATACTCTTTATACGTACCGAATTCTTTCTTTCTGGTGGCGTGTTGTAATTTAGCAATCGATTCAGGATTCCACATATGTTCTTCGCCACGTATTCTGAATGCATATTCGCCCCCAGCATCAAGTGCGTTCATTAGAACAGGATCGCTACCAAATGCAGCTTTATGAATTTGACTGACCTCTTCAGCTATTTCCTTGATACCAATTCCTTCAATATTTGTAGCTGTACCTTTAAAATATTTATCCACAAAAATTTGATTAAGGCCTACTGCTTCAAATATTTGCGCACCACAATAAGATTGGTATGTTGAAATACCCATTTTCGACATAACTTTGTAGAGTCCCTTACCAATTGCTTTAATAAATTTTTCTTGAGCTGAACCAAAATCATTTGTAAGGGAATTTATTGTTTCAAAAGTGAGCCATGGGCACACGGCTTCTGCACCATACCCAGCCAGTAAAGCAAAATGATGAACTTCACGAGCCGAGCCCGTATCAATAACTAATCCGGTATTCGTTCTATTACCCGCTTTAACTAAATACTGGTGCGTAGCAGAGCATGCCAATAATGCAGGAATTGCTTGCCTTTTATTATCGGAAAGCCTGTCGGATAAGATAATAATGTTATACCCATCCCGCACAGATTTATTTGCCTCATCACAAATTCTCGAAACTGCTCTTTCTAAAGCCTGTCCGTCTGATTCATCGTTTCCTACTGTATAAGTGGTATCAAGAAGAATCGATTTAAATTGTTTATTAGTTAGGTTTTCGATATTTTTTAACTTTTCGAGTTCCTCAATAGTAAGAACTGGTTGATTCGCCTCTAAACGCTTTGGTGGATTATCTTCTTCGATCCCTAATAGATTAGGTCTTGGTCCAATAAAGGTAACCAAAGACATAACTAACTCTTCTCTTATTGGGTCAATTGGAGGATTAGTAACTTGAGCAAAAAGTTGTTTGAAATAGTTATAAAGCACTTTTGGTTTGTTAGATAATACTGGAAGGGCTGCATCATTTCCCATAGATCCGGAAGGTTCTTGGCCAGCATCAATCATCGGTTTAATAATAAAATTAATATCTTCCTGAGTAAATCCAAAAGCTTGCTGTGTATCTAATAGTGATTCTTGAAGGCTGAATTTATTACTTTTTGAATTTTTAATATCACTAAGAAGAAATCTAGATTGCTTTATCCACTTTTCATAGGGCTTAGCACTAGCTAATAATTTTTTCACTTCACCATCATCAATAATTCTTCCTGCTTGTAAATCAATAAGAAGCATTTTCCCTGGCTCAAGACGCCATTTTTTAATTATTTTTTCCTCTGGAAATTTTAAAACTCCCATTTCAGAGGCCATCATTACTACCCCTTCATCTGTCATTAAATATCGGGCTGGTCTTAGGCCATTTCTATCAAGGGTTGCGCCAATCATTTGCCCATCTGTAAAAGCTACAGCGGCTGGTCCATCCCATGGCTCCATTAATGCTGCGTGATATTCATAAAAGGCTTTTCTTTCTTTATTCATTAATGGGTTACCAGACCAAGCTTCAGGAATTAACATCATCATCGCATGAGGGAGGCTATATCCACCTGCAACAAGTAACTCTAAACAATTATCAAAGCTTGCCGAATCTGATTGTCCTTCAGGAATAAGTGGCCATAACTTATCTAAGTCATCGCCTAGTAACATTGACTGCATCTTCTCATGTCGTGCGGTTATCCAGTTTTCGTTCCCTTGAACTGTATTAATTTCTCCATTATGAGCAATCATTCTAAAAGGATGAGCAAGATCCCACGATGGAAAAGTGTTTGTTGAAAATCTTTGATGAACAAGCGCAAGGGCAGATTCACATGTTTTGTCAAGAAGATCAGGAAAATAGGTGCCTACCTCATTGGCTAAAAGCATTCCTTTATAAATAATAGTGCGTGATGACATCGATGTAATATAAAAATTAGCTGGGTCAGAAATTTTTAAATCTGAAATGAGATTTTCAATTCTTTTTCTTATCACAAATAATTTTCTTTCAAATGCTGCTTGACCATCTGTAAAATCTCCCCGTCCGATGAAAATCTGACGTATAACCGGCTCTACATCCTTAGCTGCTTGAGCGATTTTTTTATTGTTTATTGGTACATCTCTCCAGCCAAGTTCTGTTTGTTCTTCTTCCGCGATAACGTTAGAAATTATTTCCTCACGTGCTTTTCTTAGCTTTTCATCCTGAGGAAGAAATAACATACCGACCCCATAATTACCGGCCTCGGGAATTTTTATACCTAGCTCTTTCCCTTTTTTTTGAAATAATGCATCTGGAATTTGAATAAGAATACCGGCGCCATCTCCTAACTTAGGATCGTAGCCAGTAGCCCCCCTGTGGGTTAAATTCGTCAGAATTTCAAGTCCTTGCGTGACTATCTTATGACTTTTTCCACCTTGGCTATTCGCCACAAAACCGACTCCACATGAATCATGTTCATTTTTTGGGGTATATAATCCTTGTTTTTTTGGCTTAGTAAGATGCTTCATTTATTAAATCGTTTACTTTGTTGATTGGGACGGTAGATTTTATAACCTTTCGGTCTTTTATTCAATATTATGATTGGATTTAAATCAATAAGTTCATAGCGTATTAAAGGCTTTATCAGCTGCTTTTAAGGTAAGTTTGATATCCTCTTCCGAGTGAACTGCAGAAACAAAACCAGCTTCAAATGCTGATGGACCAAAATAGATGCCCTCATTCAACATTAAATGGAAAAACTTTTTAAATGCATCCCTATCTGACTGCATAATTTCATCAAAACTATCTGGGGCTTTTTTACTAAAATACATGCCAAACATACCACCAACATGACGAGCGCAAAAATCAATATTCTTTTGCTGTGCAGATGCCGTCAATCCATCGACTAAATTGCTTGTTATGGCAGTTAGCTTAGTAAAAAAGTGTGGGCGTTGAATTAATTCTAGGGTTTTTAATCCTGCTGCTACGGCGACTGGATTTCCTGACAATGTACCTGCTTGGTAAACAGGTCCCAATGGAGCAAGCTGTTGCATAATTTCTTTTTTTCCACCAAATGCCCCAACTGGCAAACCTCCTCCTATAACTTTGCCTAATGTTGTCATATCTGGGATGACATCAAATAAAGTCTGTGCACCCCCTAGGTCTACTCTAAAGCCTGTCATTACCTCGTCAAAAATTAATACCGCACCATGCTTAGTACAAAAGGTTCGTAGCGATTGAAGAAATTCTTGATGCGGGATAATTAAGTTCATATTACCTACTACAGGCTCAATAATAACGCATGCTATCTCATCACCAGATGAGGCAAATAAATCCTCAAGTGCCTGCGTATGATTATAAGGAAGTGTTAGCGTATGCTTAGCAACATCCTCTGGAACCCCTGCTGAACTTGGTTGGCCAAAAGTTAAAGCTCCAGATCCTGCTTTAACCAGTAAAGCATCCGCATGCCCATGATAGCAACCCTCAAACTTTACAATCTTATCTCTCCCTGTATATCCCCTCGCAACTCGAATAGCACTCATGGTTGCCTCCGTTCCACTACTAACCAAACGAACTTGTTCTATGCTTGGAACTAATTTTATTATTTCTTCAGCGATAGCCAACTCACGAGAGGTAGGTGCCCCAAAAGATAAGCTATTTTGGGATGCTTGCTTAACTGCGTCCAAAACTTCTGGATTAGCATGCCCTAAAATCATCGGTCCCCAGGAATTAATATAATCAATATATTCCTTGTCATTTTCATCCCATAAACGACTTCCTAAACCTTTTTTAAAAAAGATGGGGGTGCCGCCAACTGACCCAAATGCTCTAACGGGGGAATTTACACCACCTGGAATAAGTGTTTGAGATTGCTCAAATAAACTTAGATTTTTATTCATGCTGATTACTTTCTAAAAGGTTACAAATTTTTCTTGTTCTAGCCTCAATATTACCAGCATTAAAAATAGATGATATCAATGCTACTGCATTAATATTTTTATCCAATAAATTTGGAATATTTTCTAGGGTAATTCCACCAATAGCTACGATGGGTAACTTACAAAAAGTCCTTGCTTGCGCTATAAGCTCTGCAGAGGCTCTCGGAGCATGAGGCTTGGTAGGGGTCGGGTAAAATGCTCCGAAAGCAATATAATCTGCCCTATCTTTATGCGCTTCTTTAGCTCTATCGATTGAATTGTAGCAAGAAATACCGATACATTTATTTGGTCCAAGTATTTTTCTTGCTTTATTGATCGTGTCGTCATCTTTCCCTAAATGTACGCCAAATGCATCTAAATGCATCGATAATTCAATATCGTCGTTGATAATCAGTCTAACATTTCTTTTATCACACAACTCTTTTAACGCTGATGCTTGTAATTTTTTTTGATTTTTACCGATCGTCTTTGCTCTGTACTGAATTAGTTTTACTCCCCCATTTATTACCTGTTCAACTTGACTTATTAATAAATCGTCATCAGTGCGATCAGGAGTAATTGCATATAGACCTCTAATTATTGCTGGATCTTGCATTGCCTTTTTCTTCCATCATCTCGTAAAGTCTGTCTGGAATATATTGTCCCTTTCCAGGCTTTGAAGCATTTTTTAAGGATTCCCGGGTAAATATTTGTGCTTCTTCTACAGCTGTTTTTAAATTAAACCCCAATGCAAGATAAGCTGAAACAGCAGACGCTAAGGTGCACCCAGAGCCATGATAAGCATCCGGTAATCGATCCCAATGAAAAGGATTTACTGTACCGGATTTTTCATAAAGAGTATTAATCACTTTTTCAGTGTTTTCATCTGCTCCTGTTATTAATATGTTTTTACATCCAAGTAATTTAAGTCTCTTTGCACACAAATCAATACTTAGATCCTCAAAATTTTCGTTGCCTTCAATTACCATTCTTCTTGCTTCGTGGTTATTGGGTGTAATTAAGTAACTCTTAGGGAATAAAAGTTCCAACATTGCTTTCATGATTTCTGCATTTACCAGATCATCACCTCTTCCTGAAGCTAGAACAGGATCAATAATTAAAGGTATCTCAGGATAATCTTCTAAAATTTCTGCAATAATTCTTATGTTCTCAACACTACCCAATAAGCCACATTTAAAAGCAGATATCTCCATATCTCCTAAAATAGTCCTAGTTTGATCATTTACTAATTCTGCATTGATTGCAGTTAAACCTCTAACTCCAATCGTATCTTGCACTGATACCCCTGTTACAATTGACAATGGATTACATCTTAAGCTGGCTATTGTTAAAACATCAGCCTGTAAACCAGCGCCAGAAGTTGCATCTGTTGCAGAAAAAGTCATAACATTTGGTAATTTTTTACTCATAAAATTGTAACGCTTGGTTATATTGGATCAACATCAATGTTCCATTTTATCTTATTCGCGAAAGGATGTTGCCTTATCTGTTGAAGCCAAATATTTAACATATTTTGTATATTTTTTCTTTCAAGTGATTGCACATATATATTAATACGCTCATAACCATTTACACGTTCCATTACTGGCCTTACAGGGCCAAAAATCTGTACTAAAGAACTTATTTGTTCTCCCCATTCAGCAACATCATTAGTAAAAGTCTCAACTAAAGCTAATTTTTTTGATTCTGCTTTGAGAATTGCACTATATGAATAAGGGGGTAAGTCTAAGGGTTTACGTTCATCCAAGAGGCTGTTTGCAAATGCTTCATAGTCATGAGATTTTACAGCCTGAAAGATAGGATGATTAGGAAAATTTGTTTCGATCATTACTTCTCCCTTAAGACTGCCCCTTCCCGCCCTACCAGCCACCTGCATAAGCTGTGAAAAAAGTCTTTCCGAAGCACGCAAATCTGTACTATAAAGGGCATTATCTGCACCTAATACTATTACCAAAGTTAGGTTGGGAAAATCATGGCCCTTCGCCAACATTTGTGTCCCAACTAAAATATCAACCTTACCCTGATTCGTTTCTTTAAAAAGATTTTCTAGGGCATTTTTTTTTCGCATGCTATCTCTATCAACACGGACCACCTTAGCCGTTGGTATCATTTCCCTTAAAGAATCCTCTACCTTTTGTGTCCCTGAGCCTACAGGATGTAAATCAGTGTTTCCGCAATCCTCACACTGAACATGCATCTTTCGCTCATAACCACAATGATGGCATTTCATCCTTTTTTGATTTAAATGAACGACCAGTTTTGCGCTGCACCTTTTACAATTAGCGCTCCATCCGCAACTTCCACAAACTAACAACGGAGCAAACCCACGTCTGTTGATAAACACTAATACCTGCTCTTTTCGATTAATTCGTTCTTGAATCGCTTTAATTATAAGTGCAGATATTGGATAATTTCTATCCTGATTGGTTGGGATAATTTTTATAGCAGGCAATGATGCTC